>NZ_JAIMAV010000138.1 GCF_023511815.1 Alicyclobacillus sp. | reverse complement strand
GGGTACGGAATGGTCAAATGTGAAATCGTGCGATCGGGCGAGAAAAACGGAGAAAAACCTACTTTCTCTGAGAGAGGCCACCAGCTGTACTTGTCGGGCGTGGATGCGAGTGGCGTCGGGCTCGAGGTAACATATGCGGTAAAATATATGTGAACTTTCGGGATCGACGATGGGGGTGTGTCGCGTGCCGGACAACGGCGAGAACGGGGCACTGGATGTCGTCACCTTTGGGGAGGCGCTGATTGATCTCGCGCCAGCCTCTCCGCATGTGATGGAATCTTCAGAATTAGATGAGGCCGGGAGCCCTGCGTCGCCGCTGTACGCGGCCCATCCCGGTGGCGCACCGGCCAACGTCGCGGTCGGCCTCGCCCGGCTTGGGTGTCGTGCGGGGTTCATCGGGAAGGTCGGGCGGGACGGATTCGGTCGCCTCATCGGAGAGACCCTGCGGGTGTGCGGGGTGGACACGGGGGGCCTGGTGTGGGCGGATGGGGTGGCGACGACCCTCGTGATCGTCGACATCGGTGAGGGCGGCGAGCGCAGCTTCACGTTTCACCGCAATCCTGGGGCGGACAGCACCCTCACGCCGGAAGAGGTTCCGCTCGCCTCGATTGAACGCGCGGCGGTCTTCCACTTCGGTTCGGTGTCGCTCACACGCGAGCCGGCCCGCGCCGCGACTCTGAGGGCGCTGGCGCATGCCCGGCGATCGAGGTGCCTGATTTCCTTCGATCCGAACGTCCGCCTCTCCCTCTGGGACTCACCGGAGGCCGCGCGCCAGGCCATTTTCGACTGTCTCCCGATGGTGGATGTCCTGAAGGTGTCGGACGAGGAACTGACCCTGCTCACCGGAGAGAGGGATGCGGCCCGCGGCGCCGATCGATTGCAGGCCGAGTTCAGCGTCCCCCTCCTTTTCGTCACGTTGGGAAAGAACGGGTGCTATTACCGGCATCCCACCCGGGAGGGATATGTGCCCGCACCCGACGTGCAGGCAGTCGACACGACCGGGGCGGGGGACGCCTTTGTCGCGGGGGTGCTGTCGCAGCTCTCGGCCAGATGGGTGCTCTCCCGCCGTGGTCCGGTTGACCTCCCCCGCATCGCCAGGTTCGCCAATGCGGTGGCCGCCTTGTCGACGACGAGGCGAGGCGGAATCCCCGCCATGCCGACCCGATCGGAGGTCGACGAGCTCCTCGGTCAATGGATCGAGGGGGGCCATACTGACGCGGCGGATGGGCCCGGCGACCGGTTTTGACGTGAGGTGGTCTCATGCAACTGCACAACGGCTGGAAAATCAAAGGTTTCGCACCAGGAACCTTCGATCCCCTCGTCATCGCCCACCCGGATTTCGACGACGGCGAATGGCTCGCGGCCGATGTGCCGGGGGATGTGCACACCACGCTCATCCGGCACGGCCTGATAGAGCATCCGTTTTTCGGCGACTACGATCAGCGCTGTCGTTGGCTGGAAGAGCGGGTATGGTGGTACCGAACGTCGTTCTCCTTCGATGAGGACCTTCCGCCCGATGCGCGTGTGGAGTTGGTGTTTGAGGGGATCGACACGTTTGCGACCGTGTACCTGAACGGCCTGGAGGTGGCCGAGTCGGCCAATATGTTCGTACCGCTCGAGGTGGATGTGACCCGTGAGCTGGTGCGGGAACACAATGTGCTGGCTGTGCGGATTGATCCCGTGGCCCTGCGCGTGGCTGGGAAAGACACACGCTTTTGGTCCGGCTACAGCAAGGAGCGCATCTGGGTGCGCAAGGCGCAGATGCACTGGGGCTGGGACTGGGCGCCCCGGCTCGTCACCGCTGGCATCTGGAAGCCGGTGCGGCTCGAGCGGCGGCGGAGGGCGCATGTGCGGTCCATAATGGTGCGGACGCTCGCGGTGAGTGAGGCGAAGGCGACCTTGGCGATCCGCGTGGATCTGGAGCCGGTGGCGCTCTCGGGGCCGCCGGGAGCGCTCTGCGGGGCGCCGGCGGCAGCCTTGGGCACACCGACAGCGCTCTGCGGGGCGCCGGTGGCGCCCTCGGACCCCGCCCGGTTGCAGGTGTCCATCCGGATGGAGGACGCAGGCCAGCAGGTGGCATCCGTACGCCGCCCGGCCGGGTTCGGGCGAAATGAGGTCCGGATCGAGGTGCCGCGGCCGAAGTTGTGGTGGACCCACGATTTGGGAGAGCCGCACCTGTACACGTTGGCGGTGGAGGTGTTCGCGGGCGGCGAACGGGTGGCGAGCCGACGCCTGCAGATTGGCATCCGGACGCTTGAGGTGCGTACGCGCGATGACGCGGGGCGGCCGGCGTTCACCCTGGTGCTCAACGGGGTGCCGGTCTTCGCCAAGGGCGCCAACTGGATCCCGGTGGACAGCTTCATCGCGGCGGCGCCCGACAGCCGCTACCTGGCCCTGCTCGAGCTGGTCCGCGAAGCGCACATGAACATGCTGCGGGTGTGGGGCGGAGGCGTCTACGAGAAGGACATCTTTTACGAAACCTGCAATCGCCTGGGCATCCTCGTTTGGCAAGACTTCATGTTCGCCTGCGCCCTGTATCCCGATTTCAATCAAACCTTTCTGCGGGAGGTGGAACGGGAGGTCCGGCACGTGGTGGCTTGTCTTCAGCATCACCCGTGCATCGCGCTGTGGTGCGGGAACAACGAGAACGATTGGATCTGGGAGAGGGGGCGGGTGACCGGCGAGATCGACACGCCTTTTTACGGGGAGCGGATCTACCACGAGCTCATCCCGGCGGTGGTGGCTTCGCTCGATCCCGATCGCTTCTACTGGCCGAGCTCCCCATACGGTGGCAGCGATCACAACGCCGCCGAGGAAGGGGATCGCCACAACTGGCAGGTCTGGCACGGCCACGTGTACCCGCGCCGGTTCGGCGAGCCGGAATGGACCAACTTCACCCCGGAGGGGATCTCCTTCCGCCACTATGCCGAGGACGAGGCGCGCTTCGTCAGCGAGTTCGGCATCCACGCGGCCGCCAACCGCCACACGCTGGCGCGTTGGATCCCGCCCGAGGCGCTGCACTGGGGCAGCCCGGCGCTGGCGTACCGGAACAAGGACACGCATCCGGAGAAGGGCCTGTGGATGATGGAAGCGTTCACGGGCCTGCCGCGCACGCTGGACGAGTACATCGCGTTCTCCATGCTGACCCAGGCGGAGGGCCTCAAGTTCGGCGTGGAGCACTACCGCCGGCGCAAGTTCGAGACCAGCGGCGCCCTCATCTGGCAGTTGAACGACTGCTGGCCCGGGACCAGTTGGTCCATCATCGACTACCACCTGCTGCCGAAGGCGGCGTACTCGTATGCGCGCCGCTTTTTCCACCCGGTGCTGCTGTGCGCGCGGTTTGAGGCGGCGGGGCCGGTGCCTGACTGCGGGGTGGGCCGGGACCCGGACCGGGGGTCGGACCGGGGATCGAATCCGGCGTCGGATCGGGCGGCGGACCGAGGGCTGGACCGGGGATCGGATCGGGCGGTGGATCAGGCGTCGGGTCGAGCCTCTGGCCTACCCTCCCGCCGAGTCACCTTCTGGGTCGTCCACGACGGCAGAACGCCGTACACCGACGACCTGGTGGCGGAGGTGCTGGACTTCGACGGGCGCGTGCTGTGGGCCCGCACGTTTCAGGTGCGTGGGTTGTGCAACGCGGCGCGGTGTGTGGGCGAGGTGGACGAGGCGGAGATGCTCGGTGCGGGTGGCGCGTCGCCCGAGACGGTGGTGCTGCGGATTCGGTCGGCCCGCGGCCTGGCACCGGACAACTTCCACTACTTCCGCGATCCGAAGGATCTGCGCCTGCCCGCGGCGCGCCTGGCCTGGCATGTCGACGCAGACAGGGGGACGGTGACCATCACCACCGATCGGCACGCCCGCTTGGTCACCCTGGAC
>NZ_JAIMAV010000137.1 GCF_023511815.1 Alicyclobacillus sp. | reverse complement strand
TGCGGAAGTGGCTCAGTGGTAGAGCATCGCCTTGCCAAGGCGAGGGTCGCGGGTTCGAATCCCGTCTTCCGCTCCAGCTTGAAGCATAAGGCCTCCCAGGGGTTTGCGGGAGGCCTTAATTATGTCTGGGCTATAAAAAATTTGCCCCGGGCCGAAACCCCTCGATTTTTTTAATGTAAGAGCGTCGATTCTGGATCTGGTTCCCTGGCAAGAGTTTTTTCCAGGCAGGAGTTTGGCGGATCGCTGACGAATTCTTTGAAGGACGGTTATTTCGGGGTGGTTGGATAGGTAATAAACCAGCCATTTCTTATGGTACGGCCAGCCGTGAAAGAAAAGTGAATTTTTTATGTTGGCGGCAGAAAAAGAAACCGGGGAGGTTTAAAGCAGGGCATGAAAGCAATTCAGTACGGGCTGGGGCCCGTGGGCTGCGCAGTCTTCCGCCTGGGTATTGAGCGGGGGCTTCGCTATGTCGGCGCGGTTGATCGGGACCCCGGCAAGATCGGGCGGGATCTGGGACTGGTGGCCGGCCTGGGAGAACCGCTGGGGGTTGCGGTCGCCGGCGAGGCCGGAAAAGTTCTTGCCCAAAACCAGGGTGTCGTTGTCACGCACGCCACCGGTTCTTCTTTAAGGCAGGTCGCCGGCCAGCTGGTTGATTTGTTGAAGGCGGGCTGCACGGTGGTTTCCACCTGCGAAGAGTTGAGCTACCCTTACCTTCGTTATCCGGAAGAGGCCGCCCTGCTGGACGAAACGGCGAAAAAATACGGCGGGCGCCTCCTGGGAACGGGGGTCAACCCGGGGTTTATCATGGATTTTCTGCCCCTTGCCCTCACGGCCGCTGCTCAGAAGGTGACCGCCCTGAGGGTGGAGCGGGTGGTGGATGCGGCCAGACGCAGGGAACCCCTGCAGAGAAAGGTGGGCGTGGGCCTTTCCAAAGAGGAGTATTTGCGCGGCGTGGAGGAGGGTCGGATCCGGCACGTCGGCCTTCCCGAGTCGGCGGCCATGCTGGCGGCGGGGATGGGGTGGAAGCTGGAAAGGTTTGCAGAGGAGATTGAGCCGGTGGTTGCCGACCGTCCCCTCCGGGGGGCGAACGGTACCGTCGAACCCGGTTTTGTGGCCGGAACCCGCCAGGTTTTCCGCGGGTTCGTCAACGGGCCGGAACCAAAGATAATTCTGGAGCTGAAGATGGCCGTGGGTGAAGAAGAGGTAGACAGGATTTTTATTGCGGGGCATCCCCCGCTCACCTTTCAAGTCTGCGGAGGCGTCCCCGGGGACGTGGCCACCGCTTCGGTGCTGATCAATTCACTGGCCGGTCTTTTGGAGCTGCCGCCGGGGCTGCACACGATGCTGGACCTGAACCGGGCCCGTTTCCGGCCGTTTTCCTGTCGGCAGTCCTGAATGTCGATTTGCCCGTTGTTTGCTTTTGATTACCACCGGGGAGGGGGTGAGAGGGGGAGAGGGCTTTTCTTTCGGCGGCTAAAAATTATGTAAAACCATAAAAGGGAGGTTGATTTTTGCAATGCGTAAGCGGGAGTTGAAAAGATGCAGCCTTCTTCTGTTCGTCTTTTTGTTGCTCGGCGCGTTTCTGGCGGCGGCCGGCTGCGGGCAGAAGCCGGCGGCGGAGCAAAAGGCCCCGGAGCAAAAGGAGCCGGCGAAAAAGTTTATCAACATCGCCACGGGCGGAACGGCGGGCACTTATTATCCACTGGGGGGCGCCATCGCCGACATTCTGAATAAGAACATCCCCGGAATGAACGCCAGCGCCCAAAGCACGGGGGCTTCCGTGGCCAACATCAATATGCTCGGAGACGGCAGCGTTGACCTGGCCTTCGTGCAAAACGACATTGCCTACTACGCAGCTAACGGCACGGAAATGTTCAAGGACAAAAAGGTAGAAGGCTTAAAGGGGCTTGCCACCCTTTACCCCGAAACCATCCAGATCGTCACCCTGCGCCAGAAGAACATCAACTCCGTGGCGGACCTGGCAGGAAAGCGGGTCGCGGTGGGCGCGCCGGGCAGCGGCACCGAGGTGAACGCGCGGCAGATCCTGCGGCTGTACGACATCGGGTACGCGCAGACGCGGCAGACCCACGGGCTGCCGCGCACGGTGCAGGCAGACTTCCTCAGCTTCGCGGAGGCCGCGGACCAGTTGAAGGACGGGATCATCGACGCGGCGTTCCTCACCGCGGGCGTCCCCACCGCCGCGGTCCAGGACATCGCGGCCACCCGGGATCTCAAGATCGTCCCCATCCCGGAGGCGGTGGCCTCCCGCCTGCGGGAGCGCTACCCGTACTACACGCCCGTGGTGATCCCGCCCAACAGCTACCGAGGACAGGCGGAGCCGGTCCCCACGGTCGCTGTGATGGCCATGCTGGTCACCCGATCCGACCTGCCCGAGGACCTGGAGTGAAGCGCCCCAGCTCAGGCTTCCTCATAAACCTCAGGAGCCCTTTTCCTGAAAAGAGCCCTCCGCGAAAATCAAGGGCGAATAGAAATATTTCCGCCCACCCTCTGGTATGACATCCTCAAAAGTTCCCTGGACCACTCTCATCCTCCTGGGCATCCATCTCATCGTCTCCGCCTTTCTCTTCGGGAGACCCCAGTCTGAGTGGAACTGGGGGTTCATCCCCCACCCCACTTCTCCCATGAGTTTATCGGAGATGGGGCTTAGAGCCCTCACAAGCCTCTTCATCCATGGGGATCCCCTTCACCTTCTAACAAACCTCCTGGTCCTGGCTGCGATGGGACCTTCGGTGGAATGCGCCACAGGTTCCTTCCGATTCCTTCTCGTTTATCTCCTTGCAGGCATAGCGGGAACGGGAAGCCACACCTTGATGACCTTGCTCCTCCAGAGAGGGGAAGCGGAGCCGTTGGTGGGAGCAAGCGCCTCCATAGCGGGCTTGATAGGCTACGCAGGGCTCCGGTTCTACCGGTATCGGGTTCCCATCCTTCCCAGGGTCTTCATTCCCGTCTGGCTCCTTGCAGGGCTGTGGGCTTTAGCCCAAGTGGCGGGAGGGCTTCTGGAAGCAACCCGAGGTTCCTTCGTCGCCTATTGGGCACACCTCGGAGGGTTTCTAACGGGCTTTCTTTTCGCCGTGTTTTTCAAAGCGGGGTCTCAGGCACAGTGGGAAATCTGGCACGAACGCCTGGAAGACGCGAAAAAGCAAGGTCCCACCGCACTCCTCAATGCGGCGGAAGGTTTCCTCCGTGAGTTCCCTAATGCCCTCCCCGCCCTTGCCGCACGAGTGGAAAGCCTCTTGCAACTGGGAGAAACCGAACGAGCCCGGGAAGCAAACCTTCAACTGATAGCCACGGATCCCACCTATCTCCAGGGGTATGGCGTGAAGGTTCTCCTGGAGCAAAACTGGGCAAGTTCTCTGCCAGCTCCCCAACGGATAAGGCTGGCAGACCGAATTCGCCCCCTTTCCACCTCCGTTGCGGAGCAGCTCCTCCTCACGATCCTAACGGAACCTCCCAATCCAATCACGCCGAGAGCCCTTTTTATGCTTGCGGAAATGACCCAGGAAAACGACCGGTCGGGCGCCTCGCTTTATGCCCAGCAACTCCTCCGTGAATTCCCCCTGACTCCGGAAGCCGACCTCTTGCGCCAAAAGTATCCTCAACTTCTCTCTCCGTGAAAGCCTTTCATAAAACAAAACCCTTGCCCTCGCGCCCCTTTTTCCTCAAAGGTGATTTCCCTAAGTGAGATTCTGGGAAATTCTTCGTTTCCTTACGAAACCGGGCAGGAATTCTGCATCTTTTTGCCCAAATAATTGTCATGCGCGCTTATCATCTCATTTTGCTTTCCCTTTTCCCGCTCCTCTTGATGGGGGATACCCTGGTCCTCAAATCGGGTGAAGTGATAGAAAACTGTTACGTCCGCGATGAGGGGATTCGCC
>NZ_JAIMAV010000136.1 GCF_023511815.1 Alicyclobacillus sp. | reverse complement strand
GGTTTGTATGATGAACCTCATCTCATCGGATCCCAGGAGGGGAACGAACACATGAAGAAGTGGCAGAAGGCCAGCCTCGCGCTGGCGACGGTGGGCGGCGCGGTCCTGATGGCGGCTCCGGCGTTCGCGAGCGTGAACGTGAACGCGTCCGCGGCGGTCGGATCGCAGTCGCAGGATGGCTCGTACGCGTACGGCACGGTGATGGACCAGAACCAGAGCCTGCAGGTCGGACAGCTCCAGGCGGATCAGTATTACAATTCGACGAATGACAACGGATTCACCACGACGCAGAAGACTTTCATCGACGACGGCTACGGCAACGAACTGGCGCAGTCCCAGACGACGCAGAACTACGGCGGTTCGTCCTGGACGTCGGCTTCCGACTACACCAACCAGGGGGCCAGCGTCACGCAGAACCAGTCGCAGATCATCACCAACGGCTCGTACGCGGATTGGTTCTGGGACGCCAACGGCGGTCTGCAGCAGCAGAGCGCGGCCGCGGTGTCGGGGTCCCTCCATCACGACGGGATCACGGGCGGGGCGGCCGTGAGCGAGCAGACCCAGAGCGGGGATCTCGCATACGACGCGACCCTGAGCCAGTCGGCCAACGTGCAGGCCGGACTGATGCAGGCCCGCAACTATCAGTTCAACGTGAACAACAACGGCAGCACCAGCACCACGAGGACGTTCACGGCCGGCACGCTGGTTTCCTCCACCTCGACCACGGATTTCGGCGGATCGTCCTACACCCAGGCGCACGATCTCTCCAATCCCACCGCCGGTGTCGCACAGCGTCAGGACCAGAACATCGGCCTGCCGGGATATGGCGGCACGCAGGATCAGAGCGGCGCGGCGGTCGCGGGATCGCTCAACGCCTTCTGGGGCGGCCACGGGCACTGAGCGGCTTGGACCAGGCGGCGGGAGGTCCCTCGTCCGGACCTCCCGCTTCTTTCAACCCTCGCCCTTCACGACCTCTGTGAGAAATGAGGCGGATTCCCATGTCCATGATTCGGTCCATCGCCCTGATGGCGACCTCCGTCCTGGCGGCCTCCGGCATCGCCGCGCCCGTCGTGCTCGCCGCGGACAGCTCCACCCAAACGCAGGCATCCGCACAGACACCGGCGATGGCGCAGGCGCAGACCCAGGAGCACAGCCTCTCCACGGACCAGGTGCAGGACGCCCACCTGGAGGCCGGTTCGGCGCTGACCCAGCACCAGGCGACCACCCAGTCCGTGCAGGCTCAGTCCAGCACCACGCCGCATGGTGACGACCAGACGGTGGACGACCGGCAGAACACCTACCAGAACGCCCAACAGGAGCACACCCTCTCCGGCGGAGGGGCTCAACAGAGCCAACAGGCGGCCCTGCACGCGGCCATGACCAAGGACAGCCATCCGGACGGGACGGTCCTTCTCACCGCCACCGCCGACGCCGCCTCCACCCAGGACGCACAGGCTGACCCCATGACGGCGGCGGACGTGAGCCAGGCCGCATCCCTGCACACCGAGGGCGCCCAATCCCAGACGGTCAGCGTCCAGACGCAAGAGGCCACCGGAACCGCGGGGGCGACGACCCAGACGGTGACGCAGACCCACCGCGTCAGTGGAGCGACCCCCTTACCTTTGGCGGACCAGACCGTGGCCGGATACGCGGTGTTCGATCTCGCCGGACACATGCTCAGCGACCAATACGGCGGGCTGCTTCAGCTTCGCCACAACGGCAATCAACACACCGACGCCTTTTTTCCCGGCCGCCCGCAGTGGGTCGCCGTCGCGGCGGTGAACGCCCGCGGCGAGCGCCTCCGCAACGACCGGGACATCGTGCTGTACCTGGTGTCCGACAACCCGACCGGGGTCTTTCTCGACCTGTCCACCGGCCAACCCGTTCGGCAGTTGGTCCTGCACAAAGGCGTCGCGTTCGCGCTCATCACGTACGTGAACCGGGGCGAACAACCCCGGTACGACATCCTCGACGCCCTCACCACCGACCCAAACCGCCGGCCCGTCGCACCGGCACCCGTCCGCCATCCGGTGATCTCCGTCAGCCAGGCCCAAAGCGCCAGCCAATCCGGAGTGAATCTGGACCAGAAACAGGCGGTCGTCGCGCAATCCGTCAGCCGGCAGGGCGTCGTCGCAGCGCATCCCACACCGGTCCCCCCTGGCCCACCGGCCTCGGGCGCACCCTCCGACGGGACCGGGGGCACGGCGGTCATCCCGGGCGCATCCTCACCGACGGGGGTGGCTTCCGGGAGGCAATCTTCCGGGGAGGCCACCGTTGCCCCCTCCTCCGGGGTCCAGTCCGACTCCCCGGGGACCACCCTCGTCGTGCCCCCGGTGCCGCCGGCGGACCAGACCCAGCACCTTGACCAGGACGCACACGCCGAACAGGCGCAGACGGCGAACCTTCCCGCCCCGGCGGGCCAGGACCCGAACGCCTCCCCGCAGGCCACCGTCGCCGAGGACGCCTCGAAGCCGTCCTCCGCCCCGCCGGACGCGGCGGATGCGTCGCCGCCGCCCCCCGCCCCGCCGGACGCGGCGGCGGAGGAACCGGGGCCATCCCCGAATGCGCCCCGGCTCGAGGAGCGGCAGTCGACCGATGTGCACATCGCCCACACCGATGACGATTCCACCAGCCCCGAGGTGCGGGTGCACGCGGAGCAACAGGCCACCGCCGGCCATGTGGCGGACGCGGACGTCGCACAGGCGCAGTCGATCACGGTCAACAGCCCGGTTCTCCAACTGATATTGAATCAATCCGTCCGCCTCGACGGTCAGGGATTGACCCTGTCCGAGACGATGGATCTCGCGAGTCCCGCGACCGCCAGCGCCACCTGGACGACGCGGCTCGACGTGACCTACAACGGTGTGAGCTCGCACATCACATTGCCGACCAACGGCCCCGTCACCATCCACGAGGCGCAGCAGACCACCGGTGACGCGGATCATCCAGTGGATCAATCGGCGTGGGTCGACTGGATCACCGGCGGCCAGTACCACAAGGTGAGCCTGCGATGAAACGCGCCCCGCGGACAGGTCGGGCCCCTTGGATGGGTCGGGCCGCCGGCTGGGCGGGCCTCGCCGCCTCCCTCGTTGGACTTGGTTGGACCTGGCGGGCGCAGGCCGATGGCGCGGCCGCCCCCGCCCGGCGGGCGGCCGCCCTCGCCGCCGCCACGAGTTCGGTGGGGCCCGTCTCCATCCACACGACGCCCGGCGCCATCCCGGTCTCACTCGTCATCCCCCGCCTCGGCGTTCTGGCCCCCATCCGCCCCGTCGGGATGGACGCCTCCGGCCGGATGGCCACGGTCCCGGACGCCCGCGTGGTTGCCTGGTACGCCGCGGGACCGGCGCCGGGAGAACCGGGCAACGCGCTTCTGGCCGGCCACCGGGATTGGAACGGCGCGCTCGGCGCTCTGTGGACACTGCCCGCGCTCCGGCCGGGCGACGATGTGTACATCGCCACCCAGGCCGGCCTGCGGGAACATTTTCGCGCGGCCAGCGTCCAGGTGTATCCCGCCGATGCGGTACCCGATACCGTCATGGACCTCGGTGGACCGGCCCGCGTCACCCTGATCACCTGTACCGGTGCGTTCGACCGCGCCGCGGGCGGGTACGTCGATCGCGCTGTCGCCGTCCTCACCCCGGCCGGCTGACCTCGCGTGCCCCAGGGGCCGAGGTCCTTCCCATCCTCCGTGAAAGGAAGTCGATCCCCTTGTACGGTGGAAAATCGCCATTGGTCCCGTTGACCGGCTTCGGCCCGGCCTCCGGCGCCGCCTGGCTCGCCGGGTACACCGCCATCGCGGTGGCGGCCTGCCTGACGGGCCTCGCCCTGTGCGCCATCATCGTCTGGCGGACCCGCATCCGCCGGTAGCCCCCGGGGGACCGTGCCATGCACACCGCTCTGACTGTGTACGCCGCTCTGGCGCTGGGCTGTGTCAGCATCTACCTGTTCCATCTGTTTCTCGTGTTGGGGCTGCCGGACGCCGGCGGGCGGGCCAAGCGCCCGC
>NZ_JAIMAV010000135.1 GCF_023511815.1 Alicyclobacillus sp. | reverse complement strand
GCCCCAATCGCCGCCCCAATCGCCGTCCCAATCGCCGTCCCAACCGCCGTCCCAACCGCCGTCCCAACCGCCGTCCCAACCGCCATCGCATCCCCGCCGCATCCCTACCACACGCCGCTATTGCCCGTCCCCCGTCCCGCCGGAAACTGGAAACAGCCCCTCGCCCCTGCGGATGCGGCGGACGCCGTCCTCGCACACGCCGTACGGCAGCCAGGGGCAGGTGCTGCACAGCTCCGGAATGTCCTCGGGCACAAACGCCTGTGCCATACCGGCCTCCAGGTCCCGCCACGTCGTCCGCGTGCCGACGGTCAGCCCGAGTCGGCTCAGCACGGCCGCGTCCCTGGCGTGCACCACGCGTTCTTCACAGTGGTATGGCTGATCCGCGGGGAAACAGGCGCACAGATCGTCGGGGCCGGACACCAGTTCAATCGGTGTAGCCGGATGGGCCCTCAGTGCGCTGTGCAGGCGCGTCATATTCTCCGCATACTCTCGAGAATATCCCATGCCACGATAGCCCAGGAGACACAACAGGTGATGGCCGCGCAAGCGGTACAATCCGCCCACCCCTTCCCGGAAGTCAAGGTCAATATACCAGATGCGGGCAGACCATAGGGGATTCCTAAGCCACGTTCACATGGGGCCAGGGGTGGGCGGCAAAAGGTGGTGAACTTACTCCACCCGGTTGTCAATGGGTGGGAAGCACGGCCCAACGAAGCCGGGTGGGGGCGGGCCCGCCCATTCGGTTTTGCCAGCACCGTTCGACAGCATCCGCACGACGTCCATGGCAGGATGAAGGCATCAGGCCTGCGGAAGAAGGGGAGCGGGATGCACGGATGGCTGACGGCGGTCATCGGCGTATTGACATTTAACGCCGGGTTTGTGCTCGGTGCATGGTGGGCGGGCCGGCCGCGGTGACGGGGTCACCAAGGAGCGACGCAGCGATGGTGCGGGCGCAGGGAGACGCACGCGCTTCCTTTCAAGTGACGACGGCGGCCGTCCTCCCGTCCCTCCATCTCTTGTCCAACTCCCCCGAAAACCAGTAGCATAGAAAGGGAGGAATGGCCTGCCAACGTCGGGATCATGCGTGCGGAACCCCCGCCGGCGGCAGGCGGCGGAATGGATGTCACGAAGGGGTGGTCCGATTGGCGAAATGGGGGGACTGGTTGGCGGTCGGGGGACTGGGGGCGGTACTCCTCGCTGTGCTGGTCACGGGTGAGCTACATCAGCGCCAGGTGCAGCAGGAGCAGTGGACGGCGGCGCAACGGTACGTGGCGTCCGGCAGCCCGGGCGCGGGAGATGCGACGGGCGCGGGAGATGAGACGGGTGCGGCTGGCGCAGCTGGTGCGGCGGGTGCAGCGGGATCGAACCCGGTGGGCGTGGAGAATGGGACCGCCGCCCAGTCGGGGGCTCTTGCGCCCGGGGCTGGGGCCAACGCAGGGGGCGTGGAGGCGAACTCGATGATCGCCTACCTTCAGGCCAGAGCAGAGGGATCGGCCGTGCCCTCTTCAACAGAAGCGAACGCTGCTGGTGCCAACCGCACCGCCAGTCCCCCCGGTGGTGAGACCAGCAACTCCGCTTCCACCCCGCTGGCTTCGGGCGGATCCACCTCAAAGGCCACGGCGGCCGGAAACTCTGTTGCGGGGACGTCCGCTGTGCATGTGGTGGCGCTGGGCAGCAGCGGCACCAAGGGGGTGGGGGTGGCCAATCCGGCAGAGGGTTGGTTCCCGCAGCTCATCACGCGGTTGATTGCACAGCCCGGGCTCGCGGGGGTGACCGGGGATGATCTCGGGATGGCGGCGGGATCGAGCGCGTCCATGTTGCAGCCCGGCGTAGTCGGGGAGGCCGTCCGGCAACAGCCGGACCTCGTCTTGGTGGAGACCTGCGCCATGGCGGATTGGGCGCAGGGAGTCGCCATGACCAGCCACCTGGAGAACCTGGACCAATTGGCCAAAACCCTGCAGGGGTCGGTGCCGAACACGCGCATCGTCTTTTTGTCATCCAATCCCATTCAGGCGGACAGCAAGAACCGCCTTGGCTTGACATACGCCGATTATCTCCAGCGGGAACGGGCTCATCTACAGGCCGAGGGATACCTGTACATCGACGTGGAGGGGGCCATGCGCAAGGCGGTGCAGGAAAAGCACGAGTCCATCGCGAACATCCTCGCTGACACGTATCATCCGAACGCGGAAGGGTATCAGTTGTGGGAACAGGCCGTGTGGGCCGGTCTGACGCGCGGTTGACGAGGACGAGCCATAGGCAGGCGCGTCTGGAATATGCCCCGTGGCTCGAGAAGACGGCGCGGTCGACGTGGCGCCGTCCGCAGACGGTCTGGCGGATCTTACGACCCACCACATGCGGAAGCATCCTTTCCAACGAAGGGTGCGAATGCGAATCAGGTTCGGTTGCAACATCCTCCACGCCCTCGTTGCAACGCTGGACAAACAACCAGGTCAACAAACTCTGTGACAGGAGAGCGACATGACGACGTCCAGACATTCCGATTCATCCCATCCTCACAATGGATCCCAGGGTTCCCCTGATGAACGTGCGCACACCGAAGGGATTGCGGCGTCCGGCGGATTCCCCCCCGAGCATGTCATTTCCACGAGCCCATTCGATTCGGCCGCGCCTGCCGATGTCCAGACCCGCCGCCGAAATCGACGCGCCTGGTGGATGGGCGGGGCCGCCGTCCTCGCCTGCCTGATTGGAGGTCTGGCGTACGCATACCACCGCCTGCAGCCGGCCCAGCACTTCACGGCGACGCAGGTCCCCGTCGTGGCCAAGCCGGCGGGCACCGGCGGATCGACGCCTGCTTTGCCCATTCCGCACGATGGCACCTTCAACCTGCTCTTGCTCGGCATCGACGCGCGGGCTCAGGATCAGGCGTCGCGCACGGATTCCATCGTGCTCGTGCATGTGGACATTCCGAAGCACGATTACGAGGTCCTCAGCATCCCGCGCGATTCGCGGGTCGATCTCCCTGGTTACGGCGAGACGAAGATCACCCACGCCAACTACCTGGCCGAGCTGAAAGGCGGAGAGCAGGCAGGCATTCAGGCCACCCTGCAGGCCGTGAGCAACCTGACCGGCGTCTCCATCAACTACTACGCGGAGACCGACTACTGGGGCCTGCAGGACATCGTCGACGCCATCGGCGGCATTCCGATGGAGGTGCCTGTCGACGTCAAGCTGACGCACCCGTGGTATCACGAGGACCAAGGAATGGTCATCCCGAAGGGAGAGCATTTCCTCGACGGCAAGATGGTGACGGAGATTGTACACGAACGGTATTCGCTGCCCGACGGTGAGTTTGACCGGCAGCGCCTGCAGGAAGCAGCGCTGGTGGGGATTGCGAAGCAGGTGCTCAAACCGGAGAACGTTCCCAAAATCCCATCCCTGGTGGAGACCTTGCCCAAGTACCTGGTCACCACCAACCTCACCCAAACCGACATGCTGAGCCTGGCGCTTGGCATCAAGGACTTCGAGGCTGGACAGGTCCACTACTATCAGGTGCCGGGCCACAGCGCCATGATGATGGATCCGGTGGTCGGGCAGCAACTCTGGTATTGGATCCCGGACCGTCAAGGCCTGGCCTCCATCATTCAGGAGCACTTCATGGATTGATGGCGTGAATCCCGTCCACGTGGTTGTGGTGAATCCCCAGGCTCTCCCCGGCCAGCCGACCACGCCGGTGGCATAACCACATTCATCATGGAGGTGACCCCACATGCGCATTGACGATCTGCCCACGCCCGCGGCGGTGGTAGACCTCGACATCTTGCAACGCAACATCCAGGCCATGGCGGATGCGGCGAGGCAGGCGGGTGTTCGCCTTCGGCCGCACGTCAAGACGCACAAAATGCTTGAAATCGCGCGGATGCAGCTGGAAGCCGGCGCGATTGGGCTGACCTGCGCCAAGGTCAGCGAGGCCGAGGTGATGGTCGAATCTGGTGCGCGGGACATCCTGATTGCGTATCCGGTGGTGGGCGATCCGCAGATCGAGCGGATCGTCCGCCTCGCCCGGCGCGTTCAGGTGACCGTGGCGTTTGACAGCGAGTTCGCGGCGAGGAAGTTGAA
>NZ_JAIMAV010000134.1 GCF_023511815.1 Alicyclobacillus sp. | reverse complement strand
CACCGGCTTTCCCCACCGATCCCGCTGTCCCCCCCACCCTCACGTCATCCCCGATTGCCCCGGCCGCACCAGACACCGCCTCCGGCGTGTACGCCGGCAGTGCATGGCGGTTCAGCCAGATCGTCTGCTGCAAAAAGGCCCATCCGTGGTACGCCACGAGCCCCCCGCCCGCGATGAAAAGGGCGGCGGCCAGCGCCGCCACCGCGCGCCACCAGCGCGCATGCCCAGCTTGATTCCCCATCATCGGTCATCGCCTACATCCGGCGTCGGCGAAGCGCCCGAGCCGCCGGAACCCCGGCCAACAGCCCCGCCCCCATCAACAGACCGCCCGCCACGATGCCCAGCGGATGGTCCGTCGCTGTGTGGGGCAGCATCCCAGCCGCGGTGTCACCCTGCGCCCCGGCCTCGGCGTTCGGCGCCGTCTCGGCCGCGCTCGCCGCGCCAGACCCCATCCCGGACGCCGCGCCTGGCCCCTGCCCCGCCTCGTTCGCGACCTGGGCGTCACGCGTGGCCGAAGCTCCACTCCATCCCTGGACCCGGAGGGTCCCTGTGGCAGACGTCGATACCGGCGTGATGGTCACCGCGCCTCCCGCCAGCGAGCCTCCCGCTGTCGAGCTTCCCACCGCGGCCCCTCCGGTCCCCGGCGTCCCGCCCCCGGCCTGGGTGCCCAGTCCAGAGGATCCGCACCTCCATCCCCAGGCGGCGATCGCGGCCAACGTCGAATCATCGCACGTCCCGAACGAGTGGTGAGTCCAGAGCATCGGGATCGACGAGCCTTGGCAGACGCCGTTCAGGTGGCGGTTTGCATTCATGTGCGTCACGATGTTTTCGTGGATCTGGACGTTCACGTGCTCCCCGTTCGCATCGACCGTGTTCTCGTGAACATGGGTCACCTGGTGATAGTTCGAATTGACGTGAAGCACGCCTGGCGTGTTCACGAACGTGGCGTGCGCATTGCTCTCCGAATGCATGTTACTCACGGAGTGCGCATCGGACTCCACATGCACATTGCTCTCCGAATGCGCGTTGCTTTCGCTGTGCGCCGATGTCGTGCACTGGCTGCCGACCGAGGCTTGCGCCGCTACGACGCCGCCCGTGGCCCATACGGTCAGCGGGATCGACATCATTCCAAAGCCCAACGCGGCCATCCGTCGCCGAATCGCCCCACCACCCGGATTCACCGGATTCCTCACGTGAAACGCCCCTTTCCGATGGCTGTGGAGGTGAAATTCTTTCCATAACCATCGGATCGGGGCACCATGTTTTCAGGTGTTCAATTACAAAATTGGGCTCATCCCACCAAACCATGTGAGGCACGTGCCCAATCCACGCCCGTCGCCGCGAAGTTTCAGCCAACTTTCAGCTTGTCCGGCAAAGAGGGATGGTACGATGGAGGCGACGAGCAGAGGACGTGGAGGTGCGAGACATGAAACGCGCGGCAGGCTACGTGGCCACCTTTTTGGCAGGAAGCATCTTGACCGCCGGCGTCGCGTGGGCAGATACACTCGTTCAGGCCAAAGCCGGGGACGCATCCATCTTCGTCGAGGGGAACCGGGTATCCAGTCCGCCCAAACTCGTCTACGACGACACCACCTACTTGCCCATCTGGTACATCTTCCAGGCGCTGAACCTGCTCGGTGTACACTACACCTGGGACGGGACCAACCTCTCCCTGACCTCGGACACGTCCTCCCAATACGCGTCCGGATCCGGTTCGGACAGCGCCAACCCAGGCAACGGCGCCCCGCTTGTCCCGTTGTCCAAACTTCCCTACACCTACACCAGCCCGAACGGGATGCAACTGACCATACAGAGCATCTCGCGCGAGACGAACGCCACCGTCCTCAATGTCACCCTGACCAACGGAGGCAAGGTCGCCGGAGACGCCTCAATGCTCACCACGTTCATCCTCGCCGGCAACCAGTACGTCGGTCTGGTGGCGCAGGACCCACAGTTCACAGGGCAGCTCCAACCCGGGACAAGCGTGTCGGGAAACGTGACGCTGACCGGCCTGCCCGAGGACGCCAAGCAATTCACGCTGTATTTTCAACTCACGGAGGGGTACTCGACGGATCGACAGAATGTCACATTCGACACCACCCAGTGACCCTAGCCTTCCCGACGTCACGAGGCGGTATCCCCAAGAATGCCAAAAGGCACCCGTCCGGGTGCCTTTCCAATTCTGAAGCCACGGGCGGCGCGGCCGAGCGCTCAGGGACTGTTCGATCCGCCCCGTCACCGGGACACCGCCCTCTCAAACGCCCCCGGACGGCCGCGCACGGCCGAGCATCCGGCATCACACCAGGGCCAGCTGCCGCTCCCGCTGCTCGACCAGCCCGAGCGTGCGTGCGGTCGCCTCGTGCAGTTCCCGGTAGAGGGCCGGGTTGTCCGCCAGCCGCACGCCGTACGACGGGATCATCTCCCGGATCTTCGGCGCCCATCCCTTCATCTCGCGCGGGAAGCACCTCTCCAGGACCTCCAGCATCACGTGCACCGCCGTCGACGCGCCCGGCGACGCCCCGAGCAGCGCCGCGACCGATCCGTCCGCCGCACTGACCACCTCGGTCCCGAACTGCAGCGTACCGCGGCCGCCGGACTCCGTGTCCTTGATCACCTGCACACGCTGCCCCGCGATGACCACGCCCCAGTCGTCGCCCTTGGCCGTGGGCACGAACTCCCGCAGCTCCTCGACCCGCTGCGCGTTGGACAGCATCAGCTGCTCGATGAGGTACTTGGTCAGCTTCATCTCCTTGATACCCGCCGCCAGCATCGTGATCAGGTTGTCCGTGCGAACGGATCGAATCAGATCCAGGTTCGATCCCGTCTTCAGGAACTTCGGCGAAAACCCGGCGAACGGACCGAACAAAAGCGACTTGCGCCCGTCAATGTAGCGCGTGTCCAGGTGCGGCACCGACATCGGCGGCGCGCCCACCTTCGCCTTGCCATACACCTTCGCGTGATGCCGCTCAATGATGTCCGGGTTGTGGCAGACCATGAACAGGCCGCTGACCGGGAAGCCGGCGATGTGCTTCGCCTCCGGGATGCCCGTCTTCTGCAGGAGCGGCAGACTTCCCCCGCCCGCGCCGATAAAGACAAACCGCGCGTGACAGATTTCCGTCGCTCCGCTCTCCACATCCTCCACCTTGACGGCCCATCGCCCGTCCGTCGTTCGGCGAATGTCCTTCACGCGATGCTTGTAGCGGACCTCCACCCCGTGGCGCTGCAGGTGGTAAAAGAGCAGCCGCGTCAGCGCCCCGAAGTTGACGTCCGTCCCCGAATCCATCCGCGTCGCCGCCATCGGCTCACCCGACGCCCGGCCCTCCATCACCAGCGGCATCCACTCCGCCAGCTCCTCAGGCCGGTCCGTGAACGACATCCCCTCGAAAAACGGATGATCCGCCAACGCCTCGTACCGCTTGCGCAGAAAGCGGACGTCGTCCTTCCCCTGGCATAGGCTGATGTGCGGCAGCGGCATGATGAACTCCTGCGGACGTTCAATCACACCCCGCTCCACCAGATAGGACCAAAACTGGCGGGACAGCTGAAACTGTTCGTTGATGTTCAGGGCCTTGCCAATGTCAATCGATCCGTCGGCCTTCTGCGGTGTATAATTCAACTCACACAGCGCGGAATGGCCGGTCCCGGCGTTGTTCCACTCGTTCGAGCTCTCCAGCCCCGGGCCGTCGAGCTTCTCGAACACGCGGATCTCCCACTCGGGAGCGAGCTCTTTCAAGAGGGTACCCAGCGTCGCGCTCATGATGCCGGCACCAATCAAGACGACGTCTGTCTTTCTCTCCATCCTGCTCATCGTACCCTGTTCATCTCCCGTATCTGCAAAAGAGTAGCGCCCCCACCGCACCTTGCGGTAAGGCGCCATCTGGCGAGTAGTACATTTGGGTACTGCCATCCCATCTATGTTCTATTTTAACTCACTTTCTTGGACGGGTGAAACAAGATTGCGAGGCAGAACACGCGAAGGTTAGTAGCGGTGGTGGGATCTGGATGGCGAGAGGATCGGCATACACCGACGAATTCGACGGATTAACACCCGTAGATTGGACACATACTCCCGATATTGAGCTCTTTCGCAGTTTTTCTTCAGGCCTTTGCCCCG
>NZ_JAIMAV010000133.1 GCF_023511815.1 Alicyclobacillus sp. | reverse complement strand
GTCCCGCTCAACGTGCTCTTCAAGCCCCGCGAGATCGCCTACCACCTCCAGGACAGCGACGCGCGGGCGTACTTCTGCTTCGAGGGCACGGCGGAGCTCCCGACGGGCCAGTGGGGCCGCGAGGCCTTCGACCAGGTCGAGGGATGCCGTCACTTCGTGCGGCTCACGATCGACCCGATGACCCTCACCGCCCCGGGCGGCGAGCGCACGCTCGCCGCGTTCATCGGCCCCGAGCCGGCCGAGTTCCCCGCGGTGCCGACGCGCGCCGACGACACCGCCGTCATCCTCTACACGTCGGGCACGACGGGACAGCCGAAGGGCGCCGAGCTTACGCACGCCAACCTGTTCCTCAACGCGTCCATCACGGCCGGCCTCGGTGCCTCCTTCCTCGATCGCGCGCCCGGCGCGCGGAACGCCTCGCTCGTGACGCTGCCGCTCTTCCACTCGTTCGGCCAGGTGACGCAGATGGCCGTGGCGGCGCTCCAGGGCACGACGATCGTGCTCCTGCCGCGCTTCGAGCCGGCGGCCGACATCCACGCGGCGTCCGTGCGGGTGGCGCGGCACCATCTCGCCTACACGCCCCCGATTCTCATCGACGCGCGCATGAAGCCGTGGTACCCCGCGGAGCTCTCCTGCCGTCCCGACGTCGCAGCGCGCGTGACGCGGCGCTGGCGCGAGTACTTCCCGGCCGGGTCCGTCGAGATGGGCGACTCGGACCGCGCCCACCTCGCGTGATCTTGTAGAATGAGGGGCTTCGGCCGCCCGGGGACCCCCGGCCCGCGCGGCGGGACGCCGCCAGCCCGCCACGCCCGAGGGCGGACGGAGGCTAGCCGTCCGCCCTCACCCCTCCGGGGTCTGTTCATTCAGGTGCAGCGTGACCGCGCGCATGGGCGTGAAGGTGGAGATCGCGTGCTTGTAGATCATCTGCTGTTTCCCGTCCGACTCCAGCACAATGGTGAAGTTGTCGAACGCGCGGACGATGCCGCGGATCTGAAACCCGTTGACAAGGTATACAATCACAGGCACCTTCTCCTTGCGGATTTGGTTCAAAAAGGTGTCCTGGATGTTGACCGCCTGTTTGCTCATTGGACCGCTCCCCCAGTCTGCTAGAGTCGACTCACCCTCGGGCCCCGCATCGTATGAATCTTTATTCTCTCTCTTGGACAGGAATTCCTGCTGCCAACGCGGATGCGGAAGGCAATACGCGTTCAACCGCCTCGTCGGGCCACGCCATCTCCCCGCGGTCCAACCAGACGATCCGCGGATCGCGCCGAAACCACGACAGCTGGCGTTTCACAAAGCGCCGGGTGTTCTGCTTGATCCGGGCCACCGCCTCCTCCAGAGACATCTCTCCCGCCAGGTGGGCCGCCAGCTCCTTGTAGCCAATGGCCTGCATCGACGGAAGGCTCCGGTCGTACCCGCGTTCCAGCAGCCGCCGCACCTCGTCGAGCAGGCCGCGCGCCATCATCTCATCCACGCGGGTGTTGACGCGCTGATACAACCGCGCGCGGTCCATCGTGATCCCGAACAGAACCACCCGATACCGTCCGCCCCGAATGGTCCATTGGTACCCCTGCGACATCGGTGAACGGCCGAGCTCCGCCACCTCGATCGCGCGGATCACCCGTTTGACGTCGTTCGGATGCAGCCGCCGGGCCGACTCTGGGTCGCGCGCGGCGAGAAGCCGGTGCAACGCCTCATTGCCGTGCTCCGCCGCGAAGGCGCGCAACCGCTCGCGCACCGGTTCCGACCCCTCCGCCCCGGCAAAATCCAGGTCCTCCGTGAGCGCTCGGATGTACAATCCCGTGCCGCCGACGACAATGGGCAACCGGCCCTCGTGGTGCAACCGTGCGATCACCCGGTCAGCCCGCTCCTTCCAGTCCGCGACCGTGAAGCGTTCGTCCGGATCGACCAGATCCAACAGGTGGTGGGGGACCCCCGCCATCTCCCCTGGCGTGAGCTTGGCGGTGCCGATGTCCATCCCGCGGTACACCTGCATCGAATCGGCGGAGATCACCTCGCCGCCCACCGCCTTGGCGACGAGCACACCCAGCTCGCTCTTGCCCGTCGCCGTGGGCCCGACGATGCACAGCACCGGTCCCGCGGGTTGGCTTTGTTGCGCCGTCATCGCGCCTCACGCTCCTTGTTCCAGACCCCGAAGGCAATCTTGGCGCGGGGCTTGTCCGGGACGAGGCCGAACCGTGCGAATTGGTCCGATGCCGGCCGCTCCTTGAGGACCACGCACCGCCTGGCGATCCGCTGTGCCTCGCGCCATGCCGCGTCCGACAGCGGCCTGGGGTCGGTCCACGGGCGAGCCGGTGCGATGGTCGCGTCCTGCTCGGCGATCGGGCGCCGAAACATCGGATCGAAGTAGACCACGTCGGCACTGTCCGAAGCCATCGCGGCCATCACCTGTTCATTGTCCCCGTACACCACCTCGATGCGCGCCAACAGTTCCCGCATCCCGGGGTACCCGTGCCCGTTTTCCCTTTTCGCCCACGCAAACAACCTCGCCAGCACCCAGGAGGACTCGATGGCGATCACGCGCCCGTCGGGCCCGACGCCATAGGCCAGCACCAGACTGTCCGTCCCGGTGCCGAGGGTGGCGTCCACCACCACGTCGCCCGGCCGAATGCCGGCGACGCGAAGCAGGCGGTCGGGCAGTCCGTGGGCGAGGGCCGCCAGGCGCGGGCGGGCCAATCCGGGATGAAAGAAGAACGGTTGTCCCGGCTGCGCTCGGTGGTACAGCCGGGGCGGATCCTCCGCGACCAGGACACCGGAGACCCCCTCCTCCGCGAAGACCTGTTCGATGCTCCGGCGGCCGCGCGGCACCAGCGGGCACCGAAACCACGCCGCGAGCGCCTCGGCCCGCGCCTGGGCCTGCAAGGTGGCGCTCCACGGCGTGACACACACCAGCGTGCCTTCGTCTGCCTGTGGGACGGCGGACAGATGATCAAACAATGCGGCGAAACCCCTTTTCCAGGTCGTGTTCCGTCAATCGGAGGATCACCGGCCGCCCGTGCGGGCAATGAAACGGATCGTCGAGGTCCGCCAGGGCGGCGCACAGCGCCGCCATTTCCGCGTCGGACAGCCGGTCGTGGGCCTTGATGGCCGCCTTGCAAGCGCGCAGGATCACCAGCTCGCGCAACGCCTCGGCCGGCCGAACCCGGGCCTCGCCCTCCGCCAACGACCGAATCACATCGGAGGCCAGCTGGGCCTGATCGAGTCCATCCCAGATGTCGGGCACCGTTCGGACGAGGACGTCGCCGTCGCCGAAGTCCTCCACCTCAATGCCGACCTCCAAAAGCTCCGGCAACCGGGCGCGCACCCGGTCCGATTCGGCGGGGGTCAGATGCACGGGAATGGGCGTCAGCAACCGGATGCGGCCGATTTCCGCCGACCGCATCCGCCGCCAGAACCGTTCATACAGCACCCGCTCGTGGGCCGCGTGTTGATCGATGATGTACAGGCTCTCCCCATCCTCCGCGACCAGGTAGGTGTTGAGCGCCTGCCCGATTGGGCGCAGCCCGCGCAGCCGCAAGGACGCGGCGACAGGCCCGGCCGGGCGGCCTTGGGTCGCCTGTACCCCGTCCGCCGGCGTCTCCCGGGAGGGCGTCTCCCCCATGACGGACGCGGCGCCACCCTCCGCTTCATCCGCCACTCCTCGCCCACCGTCGTCCGAGGCGCCGAACACCTCGCGCCACCTGGCGGCGGGAATGGGGGTACCCGGGCGAGGGAGCGGGCGCTCGCGGACCACTCCCCCCAAGGCAGCGGTCTCCCGCGCCGCGGCGGTCTGTGCCCACGCCGAGCCCGCGTCCGATCCTGCGCCAACCGATGCCACCCGGGAGGTCCGCGGGCCGGCGGAAGGTCCCGACCCGGACGAGGGAGTGGACGAATCCGGATCGCGACATGCCGCGTCGAGGCCGGACAGGCGGCTCTGCACCGTGGAGGCCGGGAAGGCATCCTCTCCTCGGACGTCCGAGTGAGATGCTTCGGGGCGGCCTCCGGCGGCGCCGCCGAGATGGACCGTCGGAACCAGGAAGGCCTCCTCCAGCGCCTCCCGCACGGCCCGCTGCACCAGGGCCGTGAGATCCCGCTCCTCGCTGAAGCGCACCTCCGACTTGTGCGGATGCACGTTCACATCCA
>NZ_JAIMAV010000132.1 GCF_023511815.1 Alicyclobacillus sp. | reverse complement strand
GCGCGGCTGAGGGAACGGCTCCTCCACGATGAGAAGGAGCGGGCCGAACACGTGATGCTGGTGGACCTGTGCCGTAACGACCTCGGGCGGGTGTGCGAGGTGGGATCGGTCCACGTGGACGCCCTGATGGTGGTTGAGCCGTATTCCCATCTGTTCCACCTGGTCTCGCGGGTGTCCGGGCGGCTGCGCGAAGATGTCAGCGTGTTTCACGCCCTGCTCGCCACGTTTCCCGCCGGGACGCTGTCCGGCGCGCCGAAGATCCGCGCCATGGAGATCATCGACGAGCTGGAGCGGTTCCGGCGGGGGCCGTACGGCGGGATGATTGGGATGATTGACTTTGACGCCAATGCCAACACCGCCATCATCATCCGCACGGTGGTCGAGTGCGCGGGCGAGTACCACGTGCAGGCGGGCGCGGGGATTGTGGCGGACAGCGACCCGCATCAGGAGTGGCTGGAATGTGGCCACAAGACGGGGGCCGTGATGGAGGTCCTCGGCGTCCGCCCCCGCCAGGTTCAACGCGTGTGAAATTGGGTGGACTCGATGAGACCTTTCACCTTATGGGCCGGGGTTCCGACGGGAGCCCCGGATTTTTTGTGGCCAAGAGGTCTTTCTGGCCCCAGGAATCTGTAAATTTCAATTATACTAAGACTGTGGGCATGTACCGGCCGTTTGTTCGCACGCCGATCCGGCCGGCGCCCGACGGGGGAGGAGATGGAATGTACGAAGCGGTGATTGTCGATGCGGTGCGCACACCCATCGGCCGGCGCAATGGCCGGCTGGCCGGGATGCATCCGGTCGAACTGTTGGCGGGTGTGTACCGGGCGCTGCTCGACCGCAACGGGTTGGAGGCGGAACGGGTCGACGACGTGATCGCCGGGTGTGTGATGCAGGTCGGGGAGCAGGGGGTGAACATCGCCCGCAATGCCTGGCTCGCGGCCGGCCTGCCGGAGTCGGTGCCCGCGGTGACGGTGGATCGGCAGTGCGGATCGAGCCTCCAGGCGCTTCATTTCGCCGCTCAGGGGGTGATGGCGGGGGCGTACGAGATCGCCATCGCGGCCGGTGTGGAGTCGATGACGCGCGTGCCGATGGGCAGCACGACCAAAGGGTTCGGTTCGCCAATGAGCCCGGCGCTGGCGGAGCGGTACCGGATGGATCGGTGGAACCGCCGGTTTTTCGACCAGGCGCTGGGGGCGGAGATGATCGCGAAGCAGTGGGGGTTCACGCGGGAGGACCTGGATCGCTTCGGGCTTCGCAGCCATCGCCTGGCGGCGGCGGCGCGGGCGGAGGGGGCGTTTTCCCGGGAGATTGTCCCGGTGACCGTCCCGGTCGCATCCGCTCTGGGCGACGAGGGCGCTTCGGCGGTGACGGGCGCGACCGAGGTGTTTGATCAGGACGAGGGCATCCGCCCGGACACGAGCCTGGAGAAGATGCTGTCGCTGCCGCCCGCGTTTCGCGACCTGGAACTGATCACGGCGGGCAACGCCAGCCAGATCTCGGACGGGGCGAGCGCCACCCTGGTGATGCGCCGGGAGACGGCGGAACGATTGGGTCTGCGCCCGCGGGCGCGGTTCGTGGCTTTTGCGGCGGTGGGGGTCGATCCGGTGACCATGCTGACGGGCCCCATCCCGGCGACCCAGCGGGTGCTGGAGCGGGCGGGCCTGTCGGTCGCGGATATCGACGTCTTCGAGGTCAACGAGGCGTTTGCGTCGGTGGTCCTGGCGTGGCAGCGGGAGATCGGGGCGCCGTGGGACCGGGTGAACGTGCACGGCGGGGCCATCGCGCTCGGGCACCCGCTCGGTGCGACGGGTACCCGGGTGACGGCGACGCTCCTGAACGCCCTCGAGCGCAGGGGTGGCCGCTACGGCCTGATGGCCATCTGCGAAGGCGGCGGGATGGCCAATGCCACCGTGATTGAGCGGCTGGACGCGTGAGGCGGATGTGAGGGGGGATTGGAATGCGGTTGGAGGGTGCGCGGTTCATCATCACGGGCGGCGGATCCGGGCTCGGTGAGGCGACGGCGCGGTTGTTCTCAGAGGCCGGCGCACGCGTGACCATCTTCGACGTGCAGGAGACGAGGGGCCGCGCCGTCGCGGAAGAGACGGGAGGTCTGTTCCTGCGGGTGGACGTGGCGGATGGCGACGGGGTGCGGCAGGCGGTGGACGAGGCCGCCCTGCACATGGGCGGCCTGAACGGGGTGGTGAACTGCGCCGGCGTGGGGATTGCTCGGAAGGTGGTCGGTCGGGACGGGCCGCATCCCCTCGACGATTTCGCGCGCGTCATTCAGGTGAACCTCATCGGCACGTTCAACGTGATCCGCTGCGCCGCGGCGAAGATGATGGAAGCGGCGCCGGATGCGGACGGAGAGCGCGGGGTGATCATCAACACCGCCTCGGTGGCGGCCTTCGAGGGACAGATCGGGCAGGCCGCGTATTCGGCGTCCAAAGGGGGCGTGGTGGGGATGACCCTGCCCATCGCAAGGGAGCTGGCCGCGAGCGGCATCCGCGTGGTGACCATCGCGCCGGGGCTGTTCGACACGCCGCTGTTGGGGAGCCTCCCGGAGGCGGCCCGCCGGTCGCTGGGCGCCCAGGTGCCGTTCCCGCCGCGGCTGGGACAGCCCCGGGAGTACGCGCTGCTGGCCCGCCACATCGTCGAGAATGGGATGCTCAACGGCGAGGTCATCCGGCTCGACGGGGCCATCCGCATGCAGCCGCGGTGACGGTCGGGGGAGGTGGCGAGGGTGGCACACCCATGGCGGACGGAGGATCACGAGCGCTTTCGCCATGCGCTGCGGCGGTTTCTGGAGCGGGAGGCGGTATCCTCGTACGCCTCCTGGGAGCGGGAGCGGCGCATCCCGCGATCGTTTTGGAGAAAGCTCGGCGAAATGGGCTATCTCTGCCCGGGGGTGCCGGAGTGTTACGGCGGCGCCGGAGCGGATTTTGGGTATTCGGTGGTGATCATCGAGGAACTCGAGCGAATCGGGGCGAGCCTGGGCGGTATTGCGCTGCACAACGACATCGTGGTGCCGTATCTGGTCAGCTACGGCACCGAGGCGCAGAAGCGGCGGTGGCTGCCCGGGTGTGCGCGCGGCGAGATCATCACCGCCATCGCGATGACGGAACCGGGGGCGGGGTCGGACCTGGCCGCCATCCGGACCACGGCCCGGCGCGACGGGGATTCCTACGTGATCAACGGCCAGAAGACGTTCATCACCAACGGCATCCAGGCCGACCTGGTGGTGGTGGCCTGCAAGACGGATCCGGCGGCCACCCCGCCCCATCGGGGCATCAGCCTCCTCGTGGTGGAGGGGGGCACGCCGGGGTTCGTGCGCGGGCGGCAGCTGGAGAAGGTAGGGCAGCACGGCCAGGATACGGCGGAGCTGTTTTTCGAGGACTGCCGGGTGCCGGCGGATCATCTGCTCGGGGAGGAGGGTGCGGGTTTCTCCTATCTGAGCGAGAAGCTGCAGCAGGAGCGGCTGGTGGTGGCCATCGGCGCCCAGACGGCGATGGAGGTCGCCCTGGAGCAGACCATCTCGTATGTCAAAAGCCGCACGGCGTTCGGTCAGCCCATCAGTCGTTTCCAGAACACGCGCTTTCAGATTGCCGAAATGGCCACCACGGTGGCGGTCGGCCGCGCGTTCTTGGATCAACTGATTGCCCGCCACATGGCCGGCGAGGATGTGGTGACCGAGGTCTCGATGGCGAAATGGTGGACGACGGACGCGGCCAAACGGGTGATCGGTGAGTGTGTGCAGCTGCACGGCGGGTACGGGTACATGGAGGAGTTTGAAATCGCCCGCCGCTACCGCGATATCCCCGTCACGTCCATCTACGCCGGGACGAACGAGATCATGAAAACCATCATCGCAAAACGGCTTGGACTCTGAGGCGCCAGGCGTGGTCCGGGGCGTGAAGGCGGGCCGTGCGGCCGGCGCGGCGCCAACCGAGGTGGGCGGGGATGTCCCGCTGGGGGTCGGCGGGGGGATTCCGGGAAGACGCGGATGGAGGTGGGGATGGGTGCGACCGCTGGAGGGATTGGTGGTGCTCGATTTCAGCCAGCTGTTGCCTGGGCCCTACACGACGATGCTGCTCGCGGACCTGGGCGCGCGGGTGATCCAGGTGGAGCCGCCGGAGGCGGGCGATCCGATGCGGCACATGCCGCCTCTGGATGACACGGGGGTGTCGGCCAAGTTCCGGTGGCTCAACCGGGGCAAGGAGCGGGTGGCCATCCATCTCAAGGACCC
>NZ_JAIMAV010000131.1 GCF_023511815.1 Alicyclobacillus sp. | reverse complement strand
GGGACGATGAACGGGTCGGCCCCCATCTGTTTCAAAGTGCGGATCACCGATTGCAGGATGATCGGGATGTTTGCGATTCCGCGGCTCCCCGCGGTCACGGCCACCCGCATCCCGGGCCGGATGCGCCCAGATCCCTCGGCCGACGCGGCCGATGCGGCCGATGCGGCGGTTGCGGTGCCACCGGATGCGGGATCCGCGGCGCCCGGTGCGGCGCCTTGGGTGCTGGGCCCGCCCAGCACACGGATCAGCTCGTCCCGCACGCGCCCGGGGATATCCTCCACCACGGGTCCTTCAAAGTGCTGTCGGATCCTTCGCCACTTGGGAAACTCCATTTCGCGCCCCCCTCGCCGTCTGTCTGCAGCTGCACAGGTCGCCTCAATTCTGAAGCAAGTTTCATGCCAAGGCAATTCTGACCGGGCGGGTTTGAGGCGGGTCGGAGGCGGGTTGGAGGCGGGTTCGAACAGAAGGCGGCGAGGCGCCCACCCGGGCGCCCTCATCCGGGCCGGCGCTCCAGGCGGGCCACCCGGGCGCCCTCATCCGGGCCGGCGCTCCAGGCGGGCCACCGCGCAGCCCGCGACGAGCGCCCAGACGGCGGCGCCCACGTGAAAGAGGGTGAGGTTGGACAGCGCGATCGCGAAGGTGACCACCGCCGGCAGCGTGTGCCGGGAATCCGCGAACGCCGCGCGCAGGCTGTTGCCGAGCGGTGTCAGCAGCGAGAGCCCGGCGAGCAGCGCCATCAGCGGTGTGGGCAGACCGCGGATGAACGGCACCGCGGCGAACGAGAAAACGCCGAAGAGAACGAGGAGGACGCCGGAGGTCACGGAGGCGAGATACCGCGTCTCCCGCCGCCCGGCCGATTCGTCCGCACAGATGGCGGTCATCATCCCGGCGACGTTGGCGCAGTGACCGCCGAAGATGGCGGTCGCCATGCTGAACGCACCGCTCCACGTGACGAGCGCCCGCACCGGCGGACGAAAGCCGAAGCTCTCGAGCGCGCCCAGCCCGGGGGTGATGTCGTTGCCGAGGACGAGGATGGCGAGCGGGACGGACACGGCCAGGGCGGCCGAGACCGAGAACGCGGGCCACTGCGGTTCGGGCCACACCCACGCGATGCCACCCCCGGGCTGCACGCGGTGCAGCAGCACGGCGGCGGCAAGACCGCACACCGCGGCGCCGGCCGCGGGCGGGAGACGCCGCCCCCAACGCGCGACCACCGCGTACCCCGCGAGCGTCGCCACCGCCAACCCGGGCGTCTGTCCGGCGACCAGGGCACCGCGGGCGACGAAGGGTGCAATCAATCCCGCCAGCATCGCCGCAATCACCGGGCCGGGCACCAGCGCCAGCAGGCGGGCGTAGACCCCCGTCACGCCAAGCAAGAAGAGCATGGCCGCCGAAACCAGGTACGCGCCCACCAACTGCGCGTACGTGAAGTGGCCGGCCACCCCCGCCAGGTACGCGACGCCGGTCAAGGAATGCGCCCCCGTGACCGGGATCCGGTAGCGCAGGGGGAGCACAACGCTGAACAGCCCCCCGAGCACGTACACCGCGAACATCCAGGACACCGTCTGGCGCGGTGTGAATCCCGCCGAGGCGGCGGCCTGAAGCAGGATCAGCACGGGACCGGTCATCGCCAGCAGGGCCGAGACCAACCCGGCGGCCAGCGGGTCGAGCGGCAGGCGGGGCCGGCCCAGGCGATGGCGCACAGCCGCCGCCCCGGCCGGCGCGGCGGTCGGATCCGCCCAATTCACCCGGTCCATCAGCTCATCAGCTGGCCGCCGTTGACCTCGATGATCTCCCCCGTGATGTACCGGGCGTACGGCGATGCGAGAAACAGGATGGCCCCGACCGACTCCTCCGGCGTACCCGCGCGGCCCAGCGGGATCTGCCGGATCATGGCCTCGTACGCGTCGCGCGGCGTGAAGCGCTCGTGGAACGGCGTGTCAATCACCCCGGGGGCGATGGCGTTGACCAAGATGCCGTACTCCGCCAGGTCCTTCGCCAAGGCCCGCGTCAGGTTGCTGACGCCCGCCTTCGCGGTCGCGTACGCGATGCTGCCCGGGCCGCCGCCGTTTCGCGCCGCGACGGACGTCACGTTGATCACCCGGCCCCGGCTCTCCTTGAGAAGGGGCAGGACCGCCCGCGTCACCAGGTAGACCGATTTGAGATTGACGTCCATCACCCGGTCCCACAGGTCCTCCTCCAACGCCTCCAGCCTCGCCCGGCGGATCAGCGCCCCCGCGTTGTTGACCAACACGTCCAGGCGCCCGAAGGAATCCTGAACCTGCGCGACCATCGCCTCCACCTCATGGCGATCGGCGACATCCCCCAGGACCGCCAGGCTCCGCCGGCCCATTCCCTCAATCTCCCGCGCAAGCGCCCGCGCGGCCTCCCGGTTCTCGTTGCCGTGCACCACCACGTCGGCCCCGTGCGCCGCGAAGGCCAGCGCCGCCGCGCGCCCGATGCCCGTGCTGCTGCCGGTGACCCACACGACCTGGTCCGCGAACGACATGAATGTCTCCATCGGCTCGCCTCCGTTCGGCCGTCCCATCCAATGTTTTCCTGGCTCCGGTCGGCCTGTTTTCGTCGTCACACTCTTCTGCTGCGTTATAATGATACATGCATACCGGGTCTCCGAAAAGAATTCCGAGAGATCCAAGGCGGTGCGGGCGCCGCAGCTCGTGCGTCAACTGCAGAACGATGGAGGCGTGAACATGTCCACAGCGATTCCCACCTTGGCGGACGATCTCGTCCAACTCCTCAGCCCCGGTCAGGTGTCCACGGGCGAGAGCATTCTCGAGCAGCACAGCCACGATGAGTCCTACCACCGCGGCGGGCGCCCGGACGTGGTGGTGTTTCCCGAATCCACGGAGGATGTCGTCAAGGTCATCCGCTACGCCGCCGAGCACCGGATCCCGGTCGTTCCGTTCGGCACCGGCACCGGGCTCGAGGGCCACGTGGTCCCGGTGCGCGGCGGCATCAGCATCGACGTGACGCGGATGAACCGCATCCTCGAAGTGCGTCCGGACGATTTCCTCGTGCGCGTCCAACCGGGCGTGACCAAGAACCAGCTGAACGAGGCGCTCAAGCGGTACGGGCTTTTCTTCCCGGTCGATCCCGGTTCCGACGCGTCCCTCGGCGGCATGGCCGCGACCAACGCCAGCGGCACGACCACCGTCCGCTACGGCGCCATGCGCGACAACGTCCGCTCCCTGCAGGTGGTCCTGCCCAACGGGGAGGTCATCCAGACCGCGTCCCTCGCCGCGAAGTCCTCGTCCGGCTACAATCTGACCGCCCTGTTCGTCGGTTCCGAGGGCACACTCGGGGTCATCACCGAACTGTGGCTGAAGGTCCACGGCATCCCCGAGAAGACCATCGCCGCGCGGGCGCAGTTCAACGACTTCCAGTCGTGCGTCAACGCCGCCACGGCCATCGTCGGCGCGGGCGTCCCCGTCTCTCGCATCGAGCTGTTGAGCCAGGAGTTCGTCGCCGCGTTCAACAAGTACAAGGGCGTCGATTTCCCGGTGGTGCCGACCCTGCTCATCGAGTTTCGCGGCAGTGAACAGGGCGTGCGCATCGACGTGGAGCTCGCGGAGGAGATCGCCCGTGACGAGGGGTGCCTCGGGTTCGACTTCGTGATCGACGAAGAGGCCCGCAACGAGATGTGGGAGATGCGCCACAACGCGCTGTACGCGTTCATGCATCAGTTCCCGGGGCTCGGCCACATGTCGACGGACGTGTGTGTGCCGCTCTCCAAGCTCCCCGACGCGTGCACGTTCGCTCAGCGGCGGTTGAAGGAGACCGGCGTCCGCGGTGCCATCGTCGGTCACGTGGGAGATGGCAACTTCCACGTCAGCATCGCCCTGGATACGAACGATCACGCCGACCTCCAGCGCGTCCACGCCTACAACGAGGAGATTGTACACCACGCGCTGAAACTGGGCGGCACCTGCACCGGCGAACACGGCGTGGGCCTTGGCAAGATGAAATACCAGGCCCTCGAGCACGGCCCGGCGCTCGCCGTCATGCGCGCCATCAAGGCGGCGATTGACCCGCTGCACATCATGAATCCGGGCAAGCTGATTGACGAGGTGCAGGCGGCCCACTGACGGGGTCCGCGGCCCTCGTCGGCGCAGGCGGGCCCGCCGCCCAACGGGTGCGGGCCCGCGCCGCGCTCTCCCTGGCCGTGGCCCCCCCCCCCCCCCCCCCCCCCCCCCCCCCCCCCCCCCGCCCCCCCCCCCCCCCCCCCCCCCCCCC
>NZ_JAIMAV010000130.1 GCF_023511815.1 Alicyclobacillus sp. | reverse complement strand
TTCGCACCGGTGCTGCAGCATCTGGAGCAAAGCATCCATGCCGAGCAGGTGTTCTGCTCCATCGTGACGGAGATGAAATTCATGCCGGCCTTCAAGGACGACCCCAACCTGGCGGAGGTGCACCGGCAGAATTACGAGACCAGCTACCACCGCAACACCGCGGCGGGGAATCTGCGGCGTCTGCTGGCCGGCGCCGGCCCGTCCGAAGAGATGCTGGTGCTGATGACCATCGAATGCTTTGTGGAGGCCAAGCGCCATGACCGACAGGCGGAGGAGGCGCTGAAGGCAATTCGGACGGAGTCTCCGGCGGACGAGGGATGGATCCAGGCGGCCGAGAGGTGGCACGCGCGCCGCCGGCAGGCCCTGCGTATGGCCCGACGACTGCTGCGGCAGTCCGTCTCAGAAGAGACCTGGGCCAAAGGGGTCGCCCTGGCCGAATGAGACGCTCCGAACGTGACGTTCCGAAATGAGACGATCCGAATGAAACATGCCTCACGCGAGGAAGGGGCATGCTAGGACCGGATGTCGCCGCCAATCCACCCACAACCGCCCCGGCTTTCCAACCCGGCCGGCGGATCAACAGAGGCGGCGCCGGAGGACATCGCTCGATGTGGACACGTCCGTTCGACCCACAGCGAGGTGGCGGCCACCCACGCAGCGGGCCCCGTCATACGGGGAAGCTGGCGGACGGATTGCGCCACCTGGACGCTCGCTTCGGGGATAACAGCGACTACAAGGTACGCCGCCTGACCGTCTTCGGACGCCCGGCGGCGTGCGTGTTCGTGCGCACCGTCACCGATCCGCAGGTCGTGGAGACGGTGTTGCGCGCGCTGTTGCGATGGTCGGATCGCCGTCCAAACCGCCGGTCCGCCGCGGACACGCTGGTTCAGCACGTGATCCCCAACGGGGATGTGTACACCACGGAGCGGTTCGAGGAGATGGAACGCGCCGTGGTGACCGGATATCTCGCCATCCTCGTCGACGGCGACCCGGCCGCGGTGCTGGTTCAAGCACATTACGTGGAACACCGGGCCCCGGAGCCGCCCTATATCGAATCCACCTCGCGCGGTTCGCAGATCAGCTTCGTCGAGAATATCGACGTCAATGTGGGCTTGATCCGCGGGTACCTCCGGACTCAATCCCTCCGGGTGCAGAAGTTTCGCGTCGGCGTTCGCGGCAACACGGACGTGGCGATGATCTACATCCACGACATCGCCAACCCGGTCATCGTCGACACGGTGGCCAAACGCATCCAGGCCGTCCAGGTGGACGCCATCAACCAGAGCAACGACCTGGAGCGGTACATCGTCGACAACCGCTGGACGCCGTTCCCGCTGACCAACCTGTCCCAGCGAGTGGACAGCACGGTGCGAGAGCTCAACCACGGCAAGGTCGCCATCCTTGTGGACGGCGACCCGTCCATCCTGACGGTGCCCGGAACCATGCAGGACTTCTTCCAGACGGAGGAGGACTACGCGCACTCGTTCTACGAGACCACCTTTGTCCGATGGCTGCGGGTGGCCGCGTTCCTGCTCGCCGCCTACCTGCCGGCCCTGTACGTCTCCTTCGTCGATTTCAATCCCGAACTGCTGCCACGGGTGCTCGGTGTCCAAATCGCCCGATCCCGCGAGGGCGTCCCGTTCCCCGCGGTCATTGAGGTGATCCTGATGATGATCGTGATTGAGATCCTGCGTGAAGCGACCCTGCGCATGCCGAAGCAGATGGGGCAGACCATCGCCATCGTCGGCGGTCTGGTGGTGGGCGAGGCGTCGGTTCAGGCCGGGCTCGTCAGCAACATCCTGATCATCGTCGTCGCGCTCAGCGTCCTGAGCATGTTCGTCACCCCCAGCTACGAGTTCTCGCTCGTCCTGCGTCTTCTCAGCTGGGCCATGGTTTTGGCCGGGACGGCGCTCGGGCTGTACGGCGTCACCCTGCTGACCATGCTGCTGTACTACCATATCGCGTCCTTGAAGTCGTTCGGGGTGTCGTACCTGGCCCCGTTCGGGGGCGGGCATCTGCGGGACGCCCTGGCGGACGGGTTCATGCGCATCCCGGTCGGGAAACGGTCTCGCCGGCCGGTCTACATGCACACGCCCGATCCAACGCAGGCCGCGCCCTATCACGACCCCGTCCGCCATCCGCAGGTGGAAAAGCGCTCGTCGCGGAAGTGGCCAAAGCGATGAAAGGGTGGCGCCGCATCGCACTGTGCTTCGCCGTTCTGGCGACGCTTCCCCTGGCGGGGTGCTGGGATTACCAGCGGATCAACTTTCGCGAACAGGTCATCGGCGTCGGCATTGATCCGGTGGAGGGGAGGTCCGACCTGTACCGGTTCACCTTCCAGTCCCCGGTCTTCACGCCCGCTCAACGGGGCGGCGCCGGGCAGACCTCGGGGGAGGCGAATTCGACCGCCAATTATCGGAATCTGTCCGTGGTGGCCGCCGGGTTCAACGAGGCGGTGACGCGGGCCCAGGATCAGACGGACCGGGCGCTGTTTCTCGGTAATCTGGAGACCATCGTCATCAACCGGCGCCTGACCACCGCCCAGATTCAGACCCTCCTCGGGGAGCTGGTGCGCACCATGCAGACCGGCTCCACCACCGTGCTCGTCGCCTCCGACGGTCCGGCCGCCGAGGTGCTGGCCATTCGGCGAGACACCGCGCCCGCCGAGATGATCAACCGGTACGACGACGTGGTCAAACAGGTGGCGCACAAGACCCGTTCGATGCTGTGGGAGTTCTGGCGGGATTATTTGACCGAAGGGCAGGAACCGGTCATCGGGATGGTGTGCGCCGAGGGGGATCACGTGGACTTCGCGGGGACGCTGCTGTTTTCCGGAACGCGTCCGGTGGACGAGCTCGGCGTCGACGACACGCTGGCCTATCAACTCCTCGTGGGCAAGGCGCGACGCTTCACACTTCGATTCACGAACGGTGAGCACCCGTTCTCCCTGTACTTTCTGCGCTCCCACACGCGCCTTCAATGCGACTGGCGTCAACCGGGGCAGGATCTGCTGTCGGCCCACGTCAAGCTGCAGGCCATCCTGATTCAGGACGATCAGCGCTGGACCCACGCCATCTCCCGCGAACAGCTCCGGCGCTATGAGGAGATCGCGGCGCAGGATTTGGCCCGGCGCCTCAATCGGACCCTGGCCCAGCTGCAGCGGGACGGGGTGGACGTCGCCGGGTTCGGCCGCCGCGTATTGTACGCGCATCCCGAGTTGGAGCACCAGCTGGACCAGCGGTGGCCGGACCGGTTCCCCCGTGCCCAGCGCGACATTCGGGTGGAGGTCCACATCCTGCAGAAAGGACGGATCGTCTGATGCCGCGGGCCCCGTGGGCGATGCGGAACCGCAGGTCCCAAACCGAAGAGCGCGCCGAACCAGAGTACCGGATGCACTGGCTGCAGATCATGGAGCTCGTGTCCTCCAGCTATCTCCCGCTGACCTTCTGGTTCTTCCCGCGGCTGGCGGTGCAGGCCGCCGGCATCGACGCCCCCTGGGCGGTGGTCGGCACCATCCTGATGGGGGTCCTCATCGCGCTGTTGCACGGTTGGCTGTGCCACCTGACGCGGGGGATCTCCGGCGCGGACATGGCGGCCCTGGCCTTCGGCCGCTGGCCGGGCAAGATGGTCAATGCGCTGTACACCGTGACCTACTTCGGCTTCACCGGCCTTTCGGTGTTTTACTTCGTCACCCTGCTGCGGCCGTTTTACACCAACACGCCCCGCTGGGCGCTCATCGCGGCGCTGATGCTGGTCGCCTGGTACGGCGCCTCCTGCGGCGTGGAGACCATCGCGCGCGTCGCGACCGTGATCCACCTGCTGGCCGGGGCGATGATCCTCATCGCCTCCGGGATCACGATGGCGGAGTCCGACTGGTACTGGCGCCCGACCCGGCCCGTCCACGCCGCGGCGATCTTCCACGGCACGTATGAGCTGTTGCCTCTGTACCTCGGGTTCAGCCTGTATCTGATGCTCAATCCGTACTTCGATCACGTCCGCCACCGCACCATCCTCTACCCGTTGGCAAGCGTGGCGGAGGCGTCGCTGGCCGTGGCGGTGGCGTTCGTCGCCGTCGCCGCCCGGTTCGGGCTCGCGGGCACGCAATTGTTGACGGATCCGATCTCGGCGATGATTCAGATGATCCGTCTCGAGGGCTGGCTCATCGAGCGCGTCGGCATCTTCGCCATTCTGGTCACCGTCGCCTTCACGGTGCTGTTCACCAGCAACCACCTGTGGGCGTTGTCCGCGCTGATCGCCCGCACGCTGGATCGGCCGGAGACGGATTTCGGACGGTTCGTCGCCCCCGTGACGGCGGTGGTGGCGGCCGTCGCCATTCTGATGCCGAACGAACTGGTCGCCGAAGCGT
>NZ_JAIMAV010000129.1 GCF_023511815.1 Alicyclobacillus sp. | reverse complement strand
ACACCCGTAGAAGTTCATGTGGCGAGGTCTTCGGACGCGGGTTCGACTCCCGTCGCCTCCACCATGCAAAACCACGACCAACCCTCGTGGAAAAACCCAGCTAGCCTTGCGGCGGCTGGGTTTTTGGCATTTGCGGTCCATTCCTCCTTCCCCCTGGAGTTCGACCAAACTCCAGGGGGAAAGAAGGATATGCCCGGGTTTCAACTTTTCGGTTGCCCATGCACCTCCACCTGGTCAACTTTTGCGTTATCAAACACGGTTGGCATCACCGTACATGCCAGGGTTCCGCTGCGCCGGATTCGGATCAGGTTCGGCATCACTCCGACATGTCCATCGGGTTGTACGGGTCGGTGACGCCAGCGTATTGCACCACAACGTCCATTCCGGCGGAAGCGTGGTGCAGGTCGTGACAGTGGAACATCCACAGCCCTGGGTTGTCCGCCCGAAAGGCGATGTCGTAGGTTTCACCGGGCAGCACCTGCAACGTGTCGAGGAAGATCGGGCTGCCGGTGATGGGCTTCCCGTCGCGGGTCAGCACCTGGAAGCTGTGCCCATGCAGATGCATGGGGTGAATGTACGCACTCCGGTTCTCGATGTGGATGCGCACGGTCTCTCCCGTGTTCACCACGAACGGCGGCACGTTCGGGAACGCCTTCCCGTTGATGGTGTACACCATGCCGCTCTGGCCCATGCCGACGCCGAGGTCCATGTTGAAGGTCTTGTCGAACTTCTGATTCAAGGTGAACGTCTGCACACCCGGGATCGATCCGCTGCCATAACGGGTGAAGTCAAACCACGGCTCGTGTTGGACATCCGGCAGATCGGGCGCGGAACCGGTGCCGGACGCCGCGGCGTCGCCGATGGTGGCCCGAAGCTGCGTACGCGCCCTGTCCTCCGGATCCCCGCTGACCAACTGAACAGGTCCATTCTTTGGCATGGTGAATTCGATGTCGTATCGCTGTCCGGCCCCCATCGGGAGGAGCTGGTTCTCAATGGGCGTTGGATTGGCGATGTCCCGCCCATCTATGGCGACCACTTTGAACGGGGTGCCGATCACGGTCATGAGGTGTGTCATGTTGCCCGCATTCACCAACCGCAGGCGCACGGTTTCCCCGGGCTTCGCCTCGAGCAGGGTCTTTCCTCCTGCCTCCTGATTGACGGTGTACACATCGTACATTCCCGCCATTTCACCGAGGGCGCTCCAGTCCATGTCCGTCACCTGGAAACCTTGGGTGCGCAGGCTCGGCGCTCCCATGGGCATGCCGGCCATGCCGCTCATGCTGCTCATCGAGTTCATGCCTCCGGCACCCCCCATGTTCATGCCATTCATTTCGTTCATGTGAGTCTCGCCGCCCGGGCTCCCCATATCCATGCCACCCATGTTGCCCATGCTTCCCATGTCCATACCGCTCATCCCGGCCGTGTGTCCCATGGTTTCATCGGCCGAAGACGACGTGGTGGTGGACCATTCGTGCAACAGAAGCGTGTAGTCCCGGTCCGCCGCCGGGGCGATCTGGTTTTTGGGCAGAACCACGACGCCTCCGTACAGCCCGAGGCCAATCTCCTGCACGCTGTTGACGTGGGAGTGGTACCAGTAGGTGCCGGCTCGGTCAGCCACGAATCGGTAGACGTGGCTTTCGCCCGGGCGGATGGGTTCCTGGGTCAACCCGGGCACACCATCCTGAGAACCGGGGACGGGAATCCCGTGCCAGTGGACGGTGATGGGGACCCGGAGTTGGTTTCGAACCGTCACCTCGACGAGATCGCCCTGTCGGACCTGGAGGAGAGGACCCGGAACGGTTCCGTTGAACGTCATGGCCTGAATGGTCTTCCCGCCCAAGGAAATGGATTTTTCTTGCGCCGTCAGCGTGAAGGATTGAACGTGCGCGCCGGATGGAGGATTGGCCACCAAGGCCGATACGGGCACCTTTTTTCCATCCGGGCTGGCCGTTTGCACCAGCGGCGCCGTCGATGCCGCCTGGGGGGTGTTTGTCGTTTTGTGCATGGACCAAGCGGTGTATCCGCCGCCAGCCGCAACGGCGAGGACGGCCATGGCACTGTACAGAACGATGCGTTGTTTTTTCATCATCATCACCCCTTGCCGGTACGGAAAGTCGAGCCTGTTTGCCGATGGAGCATTGCCAGTGTAACGCCGAATTGCGAAGATGGTATGAAGACAACGGATGGACAACCGATTGTCACAAACGTGGAGGCACAGACGATGAAACGGCATCCCGTCATTTTGGTTGCGGACGACGAGAGAAAAATCGCCGATGTGTTGTCGGCGTATCTGGAGCGGGCGGGTTTCGAAGTGGTGTGCGTGGACAACGGTCGCGAGGTCCTCACTCGCCTGGACGACGTTCAACCTTCGCTCATCATTCTCGACCTAATGCTGCCGGATATCCCCGGGGAGGAGGTGTGCATGGCTGTGCGGGCGCGCTCGCCTGTGCCCATTCTCATGTTGACCGCCAAACACCGGGACGAGGACCGGTTGAGAGGTCTGCGGATTGGCGCCGATGATTATGTCACGAAACCGTTCAATCCGAACGAGGTGGTGGCTCGAGTCGAGGCCATTTTGCGACGAACGCAGGTCGATCGCCCGCTGGCCGAGCGGCTCGAGTATCGCGGGGGTGACCTCGTGATCGACGCCAGATCCCAGACGGTTTACAAGGGGGGGGCCGACGCCGAGCTGACCGCCACGGAGTACAAACTGTTGGTGACGTTGAGCCGGCATCCGCGGCGGGTGTTCAGCCGGGAAGAACTGATTGAACGCGTGTTCGGCATGGACTTTCGGGGAGATGTTCGGACCATCGACGCGCATGTGAAGAACCTGCGGGCGAAGATTGAAGACGACCCCAAGAACCCGGTGTACATCCGGACCGTGTACGGGATGGGGTATCGGTTTGGAGGGGACGAGGAATGAGCCTGCGAAACAAAATCTTGCTCGCCTTCTTCCTGACCGTATCGGCCATGTTGGTGGCCCTGGCGTTGATTCTCCAGGCGGAGGTCCGCCGCCACTTCCTGTCGGTTGTATGCCCGGAGATCAATTCCGTATCTCCGTCATTGACCCAACAAATCCAGATCCACTTCGAGCAGGCACTCGCACAGAGTTTGATGTGGACGGTCCTGGTCTTCGTGGTGGCGACGGCGGGTGCGGCGGTGTTGGTGTCACGAGCCATCACCCGGAGGATCCTGGGGATGCGGACACAGGCGCTCGAAATTGCCCACGGAAAATGGGGGACAACCGTCCCGGTCGAGGGACGGGACGAATTGTCCTCGCTGGCCACCACCCTGAACTTCCTGTCGCAACAGCTGCAGAAGCAGGAGGAACTCCGAAAGAACCTCATGCAGGATCTTGCGCACGAGCTGCGCACCCCGCTGACCACGCTGCGTTCGCATATCCAGGCGTTTTACGATGGACTGTGGGAACCGACCCGGGAACGGCTGTACAGCTGCCTGGAGGAGATTGAACGGTTTGAAACGCTGGTGGCATCGGTGGAGACCCTGTACGAAGCGGATGCGGCGGTAGAAACGGCCCAACCGGATTCCCCCTCCACCGATTTGAACCATGTTGCGGAGTCCACGATTCACCTTTTTGAGCCACGGTGTGCGCAAGCCGGGATCCGGTTGGAGTTGCGCACACCGGATGCCCCGGTGCGGACCGTGGCTCAGGCGCAGCATGTGTCGCAGATCCTGTCGAACCTTTTGGACAACGCGGTGAAATTCACACCGCAGGGCGGCCTTATCGTGGTGGAGATTGGCCGCGAAGGGGGTAAACCGTTTCTGTCGGTCCGGGACAGCGGCGTGGGGATCCCGGAATCGGAGATTGACAACATCTTCGAGCGGTTTTATCGGGTGGACAAGTCCCGGGATCGCAAAACAGGCGGCAGTGGACTTGGCTTGGCGATCGTCAAACGGTTGGTCGAGCGTTCGGGCGGCTCGGTGCGGGTGGAAAGCCGGGTTGGGCACGGTTCCAAGTTTACGGTCATCTGGCCGAAATAGATCCGCCTCGTTCGACAGGTGTTGACAGACAGGAGCCGGTCGTTGTAACATATACCCCGCGCCGTATATATACCCCATCCGGTATTTCGGGGCGGAGGTGAATCCATGAGCAACGTGATCCACATCCATCCGCTTGATGTGTACGAACGCATGAGGCGGGGGCAGAGGCTGCAGATCATCGACGTCCGGGAGCCGGGGGAAGTGGCTTCCGGGAAGATCCCGGGCGCGAAGAACATCCCGCTGGGGCAGCTTCCGATGCGATTGAGCGAGATCGACCCCGGCCAGGAAACCGTGATGGTCTGCCGCAGCGGCAATCGCAGCGCCATCGCGTGTGAGTTCCTGATGTCGGCCGGGTTCAGCCGGGTCAAGAACATGATGGGCGGCATGAACGCCTGGACCTGGGAAGTGGAATGAGGGGTCAAGAGGCTCGAGCAGGTGTACAACGTGTTGCCCGGCATGAGCCAGTGGCAGGGCCCGACGGAGCAGAGCCTGTGATGAAAACGATG
>NZ_JAIMAV010000013.1 GCF_023511815.1 Alicyclobacillus sp. | reverse complement strand
AGCCCCGCCTTCAGGAACGGACGGTCGACTAGAATACTGCGCCACCCGGCTGACGGAACCTATTATAACATACGCCCGCGGGTCGACATAATGCAGGGACGGTGCTTCAGGGCCGGAATCCGGCCGAATTCGGCGGTTCTCGGAGCGGGCCGCTGCGGGGTGGACGCGCACGCGCGCGGCATCCGTCGCGCGCGCGTTCGGCCGTATACGACGCACGCGCCGACCGCCCGGGTGCCGATTCATCCGTCAGCGATCCCGCCGGACGACGTACTCCGCCAATCCCACCAGAAGCGGCGCCTCCACCCCGGCATCGCGCAGCGCCCCGATGGCCACCGCCAGCCGATCCTCGGCCATCCGGCGCGTCGCCTCGAGGCCGACCAGACTCGGATACGTCAGCTTCTGCTGCCGTTCGTCCGCGCCGGTCTGTTTGCCGAGCACGGCCGGATCGCCCGAGACGTCCAACCAGTCGTCGATGATCTGAAACGCGTGGCCGATCTCAATCCCGAACGCCGAAAGGGCTCGTCGCTCGGCGTCGGACAGATCGGCGAACAGGCCCCCGATGACGACGGACGCCTGGATCAGCATCCCCGTCTTGCGGCGATGGATGAACGCCAGCGCCTCGAGGGTGCCGTCGCTGTGCTCCGCCTCCATATCGGCCTCCTGTCCGCCCACCATCCCGTGCGGGCCCGCCGCGTGCGCCAGCGTTTCAATCATCTTCAGCTGCCGCTTCGCGGGGATTCCGAGCGGCCTTGCCAACAGCTCGAACGCCGCGGTCAACAACCCGTCCCCGGCCAACAGCGCCGTCGCCTCTCCGAACACCCGGTGGTTGGTGGGTCGGCCGCGGCGCAGGTCGTCGTTGTCCATCGCCGGCAGATCGTCATGGATGAGGGAGTAGGTGTGCACGAGCTCCAGCGCGGCGGCCGCCGGCATCGCCACATCCCTCGGCGTTCCGAACGTCTCGGCGGCCGCGAGGCACAGCACCGGCCGGATGCGTTTGCCACCGCACAAGAGGCTGTAGTTCATCGCCTCAAACAGGCGGACCGGCTCGGACCCTGGCGGAAACACCCCCTCCAGATAGGCGGACACCGCCGCCGCGGCCTCCTGAAGATACCGTCCGATGTCGGGCCCCGGCCCGGCGCTCATACCGCGCCCGGCTCCTCGGCCGTCTGGCCTTCGTCGGCCAGGAGCCGTTCAATCTCCAGCTCCGCCCGGTCCAGCTGGGTCCGGCAGAACTGCACCAGCTGCATGGCCTCCTTATAGCGCTCGATGGACTCCGACAACGACAGCTCGCCCGTCTCGAGAAGGCGAACCGTCTCTTCGAGCCGCCGCATGGCCTGTTCAAAGGTCAAGCCGGAGTTGTCCGCTTCCTTCTCCGTCACGCCCTGCGGCGCGGTGTCTTGCAGCACGCCCGGTCTCCCCTTCCTCATCCAAAATCTTGGCCGCGACCCGGCCGTCCGCGAACTGAACGTGCACGCGATCCCCCGCCCGAAGGGAGGCGGCGGCCGTCACGACCTCCTGGGTGCCCTCCCGGTACACCACGCTGTATCCGCGCTTGAGGACCGCCAGTGGGTTGAGCGCGATGAGCGACGCCGTCACCCGCTCCAGGCGGGCGCCCTGCGCCGCATGCCGGCGCCCGGCCGCCAGGCGGGCCGTCTCGGCGAGTTTCTCCACCCTGCCCGAGGCCCGCACCACCCGCTGGCGCAGATCCAGCCGGTACAACCGGTCCCGCACCGCCCCCAACCTGCGCTGGGCCAGCGCGACGGGGCGGCGGACCTGCTGCTGCAGTTGATGCTCCACGCTATCAAGCGCCTGGCGGCGCACGTGCACCACATGCATCGGCCGCCGCAGAGCGTGGGCCTGCCCGAGCGCCTGCAACCGCTCCCGCGCGGCGCCAAGCCGCCAGGTGATGGCGCTCTGCGCGCGAGAGGCGTACTGCGTCAGGTACAGGCGCAAATCCGAGATGGCGGGCGCCACCAACTCCGCCGCCGCGGTTGGGGTCGCGGCCCGGACGTCCGCGACGAAATCGCAGATGGTGTAATCCGTCTCGTGCCCGACCGCGGACACCACGGGAATGGGGCAGGCCGCCACCGCCCGGGCGACCAACTCTTCATTGAACGGCCACAGCTCTTCCAGGGAGCCGCCGCCGCGCGCGACGATGATCACATCGATGGCAAACCGCTCCTGATGGTAGCGCACCAGGCGGGCGATGGCCTCGACGATGGTCGGCGCCGCCGTCGGCCCCTGCACCAACGCCGGGGAGAGCACCACCTTCGCCAGCGGATACCGGCGTGACAGGGTGCTGCAGATGTCCCGGATCACCGCCCCCGTCGGCGAGGTGACCACGCCGATCCGGCGCGGGTACGTCGGCAGGGGTCGTTTGCGTTCCGGCGAAAACAGCCCCTCGGCCTCCAGCCGCTCCCGCAGCTGCGTGAAGGCCACGTACAGGGCGCCGACGCCGTCGGGTTGCATGTCCTCGACGTACAGCTGGTATTGGCCGTCGCGATCGTACACCTGGACGGAACCGAGGGCGATGACGCGCATGCCGTCCTCCGGCCGGAACGTCAGGCGCCGGTTGCGGTTGGCGAACATCACGGCGCGCAGGCGCCCGGTCTCATCCTTGAGGGTGAAGTACATGTGGCCGCTCGAGTGGAGCTTGAAATTGGAGATCTCGCCCGCCACATAGCAGCGCGCGAGCTGCTCTTCCGCCTGCAGGAGTCGGCCGATGAAGCGGTTGAGCTCCGTGACGCTGAACACCTTGGCGGCGGTGGCCGTCACAGGACATCGCCTCCCCATCCGCGCCGGCGCAACCCGAGGCGGACGGTGTTGACCATGAGCATCGCCACCGTCAGGGGGCCGACACCCCCCGGGACCGGCGTGATGGCCCGCGCCACCCGGGCGGCTTCGTCGAACGCGACATCCCCCGTGATGGTCCCGTTCACGCGATGAATGCCCACGTCCACCACCACCGCGCCGGGCTTGATGTCATCGCCCCGGATGAGCCCCGGCACCCCCGCCGCGACCACCAGAATGTCCGCCCGGCGGGTGTATTCGGTGAGGGATTGGGTCTTGCGATGGCACACGGTGACGGTCGCATCCGCCTGCAACAACATCTGCGCCATCGGCTTGCCGACGATGTTGCTGCGCCCGACGACCACCGCGTGCTGACCCGCGACCGAAATCCCGTAGAAATCCAGCATCGCCATGATGCCGGCGGGCGTGCACGGCCAGACGGCGGGGACCCCGGCCAGGTTACGGCCGACGTTGAGCGGGTGAAACCCGTCCACGTCCTTCTCGGGCGCGATCCGCTCAATCACCGTGCGCTCGTCGATGTGCGGAGGCAGCGGCAATTGCACCAGGATCCCGTCGACCTGCGGATCGGCATTCAATCTGTCAATCAAGCCGAGCAACTCGGGCTCGGTGACGGACTCCGGAAGGTGATGCACCTCTCCATCCAGCCCCAGCTTTTCCGCGGTGCGCTGTTTGCCCCGAACGTAGCTCGCCGAGGCCGGATGGTCGCCGACCAGGACGACCGACAGTTTCAGGCGCCCACGCCCCGCCACCCGGCGCAACTGCGCCTCGACCCGTTCGTGCAGCGCCTGTGCGACCCGCTTGCCATCGAGAATCTCCGCCATCGCCATCCCCTCCATGCCCGCCCGCCGCCGGACGTCACTCCTTGCGATTGCTGCTGTGACCCGGGGAGAGCTTCGCCTTCGGATCCACGTAGGTCTTGGCGTTGTTGACCGCCGTCGGAGCCTCGCCAAATCCGGTGGCAATCAGCTTGACCTTCCCCGGATAGGTGACGATGTCGCCGGCGGCGTACACCCCGGGGATGTTGGTCTCCATGCGCGTGTTGACGACAATCTCGTTGCCCTCAATCTCGAGCCCCCACTCCGCGATTGGGCCGAGCGAAGCCGTGAACCCAAGGCCGCTGACAATCGCGTCCACCGGAATCTCGGTCTTCTCCTTCGTCTTGTTGTGGACGAGCACCGCTTTTTCGAGCCGCTCGCCACCCGAGACCGAATCCAGTTCGACGAACGTGCGCACATCCACCGTCGACGAGAAGAGGCGTTTGACGCTCTCCTCGTGCGCCCGAAACTGATCCCGCCGGTGGATGAGTGTCACCGAAGACGCGACGCCCTCGAGCATCAGTGCGAAGTCGACGGCCGAGTCACCGCCTCCGATGACGAGCGCGCGCTTGCCGCGAAACTTCTCGAGATCGTCAATGTAATAGTGAACGCCGCGGCCGACGAATGCCTCCGCCCCCTGACCCGGCAGCGGACGCGGCGTGAACGCGCCGATCCCGGCGCAGATGATGACCGCCTTGGTGTAGTGCACCTGCTTGTCCGTCGTCAGTTCGAAGACGCCGTCGTCCCGCCGGACCAACCCCGTCACCGTCTCGTTGAGATGGACGGAGGGATTGTACTGAAACGCCTGCTCCTTGAGTTGCTCCACCAATTGTTTTGCCCGAACCTTCGGGAACCCCGGCACGTCGTAGATGTACTTCTCCGGATAGAGCGTGGCCAGCTGTCCGCCCAGTTCGGGCAGGCTGTCGATGATCTTGCACGTCGCGTCGCGCATTCCGCAGTAGAACGCCGCGAACAATCCCGTGGGGCCGCCCCCGATGATGGTGATGTCAAACACCTGCGCGCCCTGGCTCGGCGATCCCGTCTCGGTCACAGAATGCCCCTCCTCTGCTGTGAAAGACCCAACCGCGCCCATTATAGCGCATCTATCGGATCCCCAACAGGTGATCGCGCGCAATGCGGGCGGGGCCGAGCGCGTTGTCGGACGCGTACCGCGCCGGCGCAAAGTGCACCTCCAGGTCCGGGCAGGCCTGGGCCAACCGGCGGCGCACCCGCGCCTGAATGTCGGCGTTGGCCGCCACGCCGCCCGCCACGACCAACCGGCGGGCGCCAAGCGCGTTTGCGTGCGGGATCACACACTTGGCCACCGTGTTCGCGATGCACACCTGCACCGCCAGCGCCACGTGCGGCCCCGGCACCCCCGCCTCGATGGCGCGCAGGGCGGCCGCGCACGGTCCAGAGAAACTCAGGCCCGCCTCCGGCCGGCTCGAGGGCACGCGGAAGGCGCAATCCGGCGAAGCTTCCCGGGCCAACCGTTCGAGCGCCGGACCGGCAGGAAAGGGCAGGCCCAGGGCCACACCGACGCGATCGACGAACTGTCCGGCGTGAAGGTCGGCGCCCTCCAGGAGCGGACGCACCCGGTACCCGAACCGCGTGCGCTGCGCGAACAACAGGTCGGATGTGCCGCCAGACAGGTGGACCGCCAGAAACGGGCCGTCCATCGGGGGCAGAAAGTGGCACGCGGCCGCCAGATGCCCCTCCTGATGCGAGCAGTGCACGACCGGCAGTCCGAGCGCCCGCGCGAAGGCGTGCGCGAAGCTCTGGCCGGCGCGAAACACCGGCATATAGGAGCGAGCCTGGGGGCGGGGCCGCACGGAGACCCCGACCGCCCGCCACGACACCCCCTCGCCTCGTGCTCGGACCTGGCACACCAACTCGTCCATGACGATCGGCAGGTGCTGAACATGAAAAAAGAGCGCATCGGATTGCCGAAGCCCTCTCTCCCCCGGTCGCACCGGCAACACCCGCCGCGCGTCCGCCACCACCGTCAGGTCATCCGCGCGAAGCGCGCACAGCGACGTGGTGTAATTGCTCGTGTCGATGCCGAGAATCAACATGTTCCCCGCTCCGTCTACGGCCGGGCCGCGGCCCGGCGCTCCTGCGCCAACGGGATGACTCGCGACAGCACACCGTTGACGAAGCGACCCGACTCCTCGGTGCTGTACTGTTTGGCCAGTTCCACCGCCTCGTCCGCGATGGTGGCCACATCGACGTCCCATTCGTGCAGCAGTTCGAACAGGGCCAGCCGCAACACCGCCAAATCCACCCGTGCGATGCGGTCGAGCCGCCACCCCTGCACCCGTTCGGAAAGAATCCGATCGATCTCGGGCATCTGCTCCACCACACCATCCACCAATCGCCGGACGTACGCGCGGTCGTCGTCCGTCGCCTCGCCCTCTTCCTCAAACACGTGGGCGACCGCCTCCGCCGCAGAGCTCCGACCGACATCCACCTGGTAGATGGCCTGCACCGCTTTGGCGCGCAGGTCGTGGCGCCGCATTCCTCCACCTCCCGACGCGGACGGCCCTTGGCCTCGCCCGCTACGAATCCCCAAACCGTTCCGCCAACAGCTTTTCGACCACGTCCCGCCACGATTCGTGCTGTTCCAGCACGCGCCCGGCCAAAAAGCCTCCACCGCAGAGAATCACCAGTAATATCGTGGCCCAAAACCCGAAGGCCATCCATACGGCCCACAGGACCACCCCGGCGAGCGCCCCGTGCCACCGCCGGCGGAGCGAGCGGAACCAGGCCCAGGCCTCGCGGAGCGCCGTCATACCTGGCTCCACCCGCGCGCGCTCTTCGCCGCGGTCGCCCCGGCGATCTCGGTGACGCTCACCAACACCTGTTCCACCACGACGGCGGTCGTCCGCTCCACATACGCCTTGACGGCGTCCTGGATCTCGCGGCCCATCTGCGCCAGATCAAGATCCGGCAGCGCGCGCACCCGGACCGCCAGCACGATGCCCGATTGCCCGTGGCGCACGCGCGTATCCAGCTCATGCACGCCGCGGATGGACCGGCCCGTCCGGTTGGCCAACTCGCGGATGGTGTCAAACGAGATGCGGATATGCCCAAAATCGCCCGGCAACAGGACGAAGTCCGGCTCCCGCCGGCGCAACCGGTAGAACAAAAAGCGGACGGCGAGCAGGGCGAAGACGACCGCGCCCGCCATCAGCCAGGCGCCGGTCGGGTACTGCGCCCAGGCCGCGGGCGCCCCGGCGTCGACGAGCGCCCCCGCCCCGAGCAGAAACGCCCCCGCGGCCGCGGCCAGCGCGGCCAGACTGAACACCACCAACAGCAAGCGATCCAATGCGCTCACAGTACCCCTCCTCGGGAGCCCGGTCAGCGCGCCCTCTTCTCCGCCGTCAGCTCCTGCGTCTCCTTGCCCCGCTCACGCTCGGGATGCAGGGCAATCCCGGCGACGTGGACGTTCACAGCGGTGACGTCCAATCCGGTCATGCTCTCCACCGTGCGTTTGACGTGCTCCTGCACCGCCAACGAGACGGCCGGGATGTTCACCCCGAACTGAAGCACCACCGCCAGCTCGATGGTGCAGGTGCGCTCCGCGTCTCCAAATTGGACACGGACGCCCTTGCTGAAGTTCTTGCGGCCGAGGAGCGATTCCGTGATCCCCCCGGCGAAGCCCCCGCTCAACTCCACCACGCCGACCACTTCTGCGGCCGCGATGCCGGCGATGATCTGGATGACCTCGTCGGCGATTTGAATCTTGCCGAGGTCGGTGGCTTCGAACTCCATATCCTGCATGGCAGACATCCTTTCCGCCCACGTTGGCTGAAGTATACCATTCCCGGCCGGTCCGACCAAGCCCCTACAGGACCGGATTCTCCTCCAAGAAGCGGGTCGAAACGTCGCCCGCGCGGAACTTCTCGTTGCGCAGCAACCGCTGATGGAACGGAATGGTGGTGCGCACGCCCTCAATCCGGAACTCGCCGAGCGCGCGCTGCATCCGGTCGATGGCCTGTTCGCGCGTCGGCGCCCACACAATCAGCTTCGCGATCATCGAATCGTACGTGGGCGGCACGACGTACCCGGGATACGCCGCGCTATCGACCCGCACCCCGATGCCCCCCGGCGGCAGGTACGCCGTGATCCGCCCCGGGCTGGGCAGGAAGTTGCGCTCCGGGTCCTCGGCGTTGATTCGGCACTCGATGGCGTGGCCCGTGAGCGTCACATCCTCCTGGCGGATGGACAGCGGTTCGCCGGCCGCGGCCAGAATCTGTTCGCGGACCAGATCGACCCCGGTCACCCACTCCGTCACCGGATGCTCCACCTGAATGCGCGTGTTCATCTCCATGAAGTAGAACTGGCCCTCCGGCGTGTAGATGAACTCGACCGTCCCCGCGCCGACGTAGTCGACCGCCCTCGCGGCGGCCACCGCGGCCGCGCCCATCGCCGCGCGCGTCTCGGGGCTCAGCACCGGACACGGGGATTCCTCGACCAGCTTCTGCAGCCGCCGCTGCACCGAGCAATCCCGTTCCCCCAGGTGAATGACGTTCCCATGCCGGTCCGCGAGCACCTGAATCTCCACATGGCGCATGCGTTCGATGTACTTCTCCAGATACACCCCGGCGTTCCCAAAGGCCGTCTCCGCCTCGCGCTGCGCGGTCGTCACCGCCTGCCTGAGGCTCTCCGGGTCCCGCACGATGCGAATGCCCTTCCCGCCGCCCCCGGCGGTCGCCTTGATCACCACCGGATAGCCCACCTGCTCGGCCAGCGCCAGCGCCTCCTCGGCGTCCTTCAACAGACCGTCGCTCCCCGGGACCGTCGGCACGCCCGCCCGCTTCATCGTCTCCTTGGCCATCGACTTGTCGCCCATGGCCTCGATGGCGCGCGCGCTCGGGCCGATGAAGGTGATCCCGCAGGCTTCGCACACCTCGGCAAAATCCGCGTTCTCCGAGAGGAATCCGTAGCCCGGGTGAATGGCGTCCACCCCGGTCAGGGTCGCCACGGACATGATGCTCGGGATGTGCAGATAACTCTGCTTGCTCGGCGCCGGTCCGATGCAGTACGCCTCGTCCGCCATCTGCACGTGCAGCGCCTCGCGGTCCGCCTCCGAGTACACCGCCACCGTCTCCATGCCGAGCTCCTTGCAGGCGCGGATGACGCGGACGGCGATCTCGCCGCGGTTCGCAATCAGTACGCGTTTGAACATGGCGGTTCCCCTCACGCTCGCTTGATCTTGAACAACGGTTGCCCGTACTCCACGAGCTGGCCGTTCTCCGCCAGCACCGCGACCACTTCGCCCGTCACCTCGGCTTCGATCTCGTTCATCAGCTTCATCGCCTCGACGATGCACACCACCGTCTTCTCCGTCACCCGGCTGCCGACCTCCACGTAGGGCGGCGCGTCCGGCGCAGGCGCGCGGTAAAACGTGCCGACCATCGGCGACTTCACGATATGTACACCGGTCTCATCCTCGGCCGCTTCCGCCGGTGCGCTCGGCGCGGGCGCGGTCTCCGCCGCGGGTGCGGCCGCCGGCTGCGGCGCGGGGGACGGCGCGGGCGCTGCCGCCGGAATGCCGGCCGCGGGCGCCACGGCCGGAGTGGCCACCGGGATGGGTGCGGCCTCCGGTTTTTTCAACCACAGCTTCATATCCTCGGTCTCAATGCGGATCTCCGCAAGGCTCGTATCGTCCAATAGCCGAATCAGTTCGCGAATCTCCCCGATTTTCAACACCCAAAGTCACCCCTTGACGAAAGACGTGTCCACCACTCGCCCTAGTATAGCACAGGCGAATCTGGCAGCGCACACCGCTCGCCAAGGCGGGGTGTCCGCGGGAACCCGTCGGCAGGGCGCAACGGATCTCACCGACGTGGCCCGACACACCGAATCGGAGGGTTGCCGGCAAACCCAATCGAGCCCCGCCGATTGCACGGGGCGCCTTCCATCCAAGGCGCCCCGCGGGATCGGCGAACGCCCCGCCAAAGCGGGGCGTTTTCCGTGTGGTTCTCGGATGGGGTCACGCCTTGGCCTGGACCGTCACGTTCACCGGCGGGAAGTTGAGCTGCTGGCTGACGACGTTCACGATGGAGACGGCCTGCTGAGCGGTCAGCTTATCGGTCTTGACGTACACCACCGCCTTCTGTCCGCTGGCATCCGGAATGATCACGCAGTCCTTGTATCCCTGTCCGAGCACCCGGTCCCGCGCGGTCTCCAGGTTCCCGACCAGCGTCTGCAACTGCTCCAGCTTCTGCTTGGCCTGGCCAATCTGGTCGGCGCTCGCGCTGCTGTTGCTGATCACCTGGTTGTACGTGTCCACCTGCTGCGCGTACTGCTGCTCCAACTTGGTCTCCATGTTGACGTACCAGTCGGCCGAGCTGTCCGCGCTGCCCGAACCCGCGCTTGTCCCGGTCTGTTGATTCTGCGCGCTCGTCTGCGTCGTGCCACTCTTCGTCGCCGACGTCGAGGCCCCGGTCTGCGTGCTCTGGCCGGACTGGCCGCCGTCCGGCGAGGTGGCGCTGGTGGCGACGGAGGTCCCCCCGGGGTTTTTCGAGGCGGTCAGTCCGCCGTCGTTGTTCATGGTGTAGTAGCCGATGAGCATCAGCGACAACACCATCATCGTGGACAGCCACACCGTTTGCCGTTTGACCACTTGTACATTCCTCCCACTCTACGTTTTCACCTTTCCGGCTCCACGCTAATTTTATATGCGGGCACGTCCAAGACATGCCGGATGGCATCAATGATTTGTGCCTTGGCCACGTAAAAGTCGTCCGCCTTGACCAGGACCAGCACGCCCCGCACCTTCGGCGTCACCCGCTGCGTCACGAAGGGAACGCTGTCGCCGTCTCCGGTGCGCTCGGTGAACACGTCGCTGCGCACCGTGGTGCTCTGCGATGTCGATTGCCCCCCGCTGGACTGGGTCTGCGTCGTCTGCTGGGTGTTCTGCGCCAACTGCAGACTCTCGGTGGAGTCGACCGTGACCATCACCGAAACGTCCTGAATCCCCTGCATCTGCTTGAGCATGCCGGTCAGCTGATCCGCGTAGCGCTGTTCGAGATCGTGGACCGACCCCAGCTGCGCCGCGGAGGTGTCCGTCGTGTTGGTCGTCGCGGCGGCGCTCGTCGCCGGCGCCAGCGCGGCGGCGGATCGCGCATTGGTGCGCCCGGCCAAGGTGCCGATGACCAGACAGGCAATCCCGATGATCCCCAGCACCACCAGCCATTTGTTCTGCTGAAACGGTTTGAGATCCACACAATCCCTCCTCTCCCCTCAGCGCGTGTGCACGTGGACGGCGTCCCGCCCGATCTGCAGCTCGCCCGCCACCCAGGCGGCGATCTCGCCCGCCCGGGCCGACTGGGACGCGTCCAGCGCCACGTCCACCGACAGATCCCGCTGCGCCAATCCGCTGACCGTCACATCGGGCGCCGGTCCGCCGAACGTCTGGCGGATCCCGTCGGCGAGCCGCGCCGCCAGGAGCTCCTGCGCCGTGCGCGCCTGTTGGTCGGCCATCACGTTCGCGACCTGCGCCGCTTTGCCCGCGGGCACCGAGGTCGTGTCGAATCCCAGTTCGGCCTCGACGGCCGCGGCGGCCCGGTCCGCCCAGTCGGCGCGCATCAGGGGCAGGATCGGTTGCAGCATCGCGGCCAGCACCGCCACCCCCATGACGACGCGGACGTACCGTTGCATCGATCGCGTCGGCAAAAGCAGATCGGCCACCGTGGCGAGGATCACCAGCAGGATGATCTGCTTCAACCACTCCCCCATCGCCGTCACGCCATGATCACCGCCAGGTTGGCCGAGACCAACAGAATGCAGATGGCGAAGAAGAACATCAGCGCCACCGCCGCCACGCTCGCGAACAACAGCACCATGCTCTTGCCGATGGCGCCGAGGCAGTCGATGATCGGGTTGTCTCCGAGCGGCTGCATCAGCGCGGCGCTCCCCTGGTAGATGAGCGACAGCGCGAGGATTTTGAGCGCCGGAAAGAGCGCGATCACGGCGACGATGACGAGTCCCGCGGCGCCGATGGCGTTTTTGACCAACAGCGACGCGCTGGCCACCGTCTCGGCGGCGTCCGAGACCGCCTTGCCGACCACGGGGACGAAGGTGCTGACCGCGAACTTCGCGGTCCTGAGCGCGACGCCGTCGGCCACACCCTTGCCGAGGCCCTCCACGGCCGTGACGCCGAGAAACGCGCTCAGGCACAGCCCCAAGGCCGCCACGCCGCCGGTGCGCAGCAATCCCGCCAGGCGGCTCAGGGAGTACCGCGGCGACAACGCGCTGACGATGTCCATCACCGCCGCGAAGAAGATGAGCGGAAAGACGAACAGGAAGACGACGTTGCTGATGAGATGGACGGCGAACAGCAGCAGCGGTTGGAAAAAGGCGGCCGACACCAGGGAGCCGGACGCCGCCATCACCGTCACCACCAGGGGCACCGTGGCCAGCATGAAATCGGTCATCGACTGGATGGCGTGGCGGGCGTACCCGACCGCCTCGGTGAACGAGCCGATGGCCAAGACCATCAAAACGAGAAAGACGACGAAGTAGGCCACCTGGCTGACGGTCTGCCGTTCAAAGGCCGCCTGCATCGATTCGAGCAACGCCGCGAGCACCGACAGGACCAGGATCCCGCCGAGCAACTGCGCGTTGTCCAACAATTCGTGCAGGAAGAAACGCAGGATGCCCGCGGCCATGCCGTGCAGGTTGAACCCGCCGTTGTCGAGGATGAAGCGGACGATGCCGACGCCCGGGGCGTCCGGAAGATACCCTCCGTACTGCGCCTCCAAATCCCGCCAGAACTGTTCGATGGATTGCACGGGCAGCTGGTCCAGCTGGGCCTCGGCGGCGGAGCGCACCGTGTTGCCCGCGTCCTGAACCGCCTGCGCCAACGCGCCACCCGATGACCCGTCGGCGGGCGGGGTCCCGTAGGGCGATGGGCCGGGCTGGATGGCGGACTGCACGGCCGGCGTCCCCACCCCGGCGTCCGCCCGCGCGAGGCCGGGATGAAACATCATCCCCCAGACGAGCCCGGCGGACACGATCATCCGCCGCCACCTTCGGTCCATGGCCATCCCCTCCCGTCAAGGCAACAGGTGCACCAGCGATTCAACCACCCCGGTGACGATGGGCAGCGCCAAAACCACAATGCCGACCTTGCCCACCAGCTCAATCTTGCCCGCCAACGCCCCCTCGTGGGCGTCGCGCGCCACCTGCGCTGCGAACTCGACGATGTACGCGATGCCGATGATCTTCAGCACCGTCCCGAGAAACCCCTGATCGACGTGCGCCGCCTGGGCGAGGTCCTGAAGCACTCGCACCACATCCTGCATCGGCCCGATGACGGCGAGAAACAGGACCACCCCGGTCAAGAGCCCGACCAGCATGGCGAACTGCGGCGCCCGCTCGCGCAGCACCACCGCAATCACCGTCGCCGTCAACCCGATCCCCACCAGCTGTAAGATCTGCACCCGGCTCACCTACTGCCGCAGAAACACGGTTTCAATCTCCCGATACAGGTTCCCGACATACCCAATCACCATCATGAACACCACCACCAGGCCGACGACGGTGGTCCAATACGCGTAATTCTCCTTTCCGCTCTCCTTGAGCAGCGAGTGCAGGAAAGCGACCAGGAAGCCGATGCCCGCGATCTGCAGGATCGCGCGGATCTCCGGTGTCACGGCCCATCCCCCCAAAGGCGGCGCTGCCGCCGTTAGTACAGCAGGATCACAATCGTCAACCCGATCAGGGCGCCGACGTACCGCCAGAGGCGTTCGTGCGTACGCTGCAGCTCGAGGGCGTCCTCCTCCAGGCCGGACAGGCGCCGGATGGCCACCTCGAACTGCTGGCGCTGGTGGGCCCGATCCGAGGTGCCGAGCGTCTGCCCGAGCTCCCGCATCACGTCGAGATCGACACCGTGCAGTGCGGATCCGCTGCGCAACTCGTCCATTCCGGCCGCCACCGCCTCGGCCACCGGGATGTCGCCCTCCTGCAAAAGGGCCGCCGCCCGATGAAACCCCGCCGACACCGGGGGCGCCACGCGCTGCGCCACCCGCTCGAGCGCGATGGGCAGGGGGGTGAGACCGTACTCCACCTCCGCCTGCAACAGGCGAATCCCCTGGCTGAGGGACCGCAACTGGCGCGGGCGTTCCCGGTAGTCACGCGCGATTCGAAATCCGATGGCGGTGCTGGCCGCGAACACGAGCGCGGCGCCGATGGCCTTCATCACGGCGCATCCGTCCTTCGCGAGAGGTGAGCGACACCGGCCACCGGGAGCCCGCTCGCGTCGAGGACCGCCTCCACGGTGCCCGGCCCCCTGCGCCGGCTGAGAATCACGAACCGGTCGAACACGCGTGCCCGGTACAGCTCCTCCATGTGCGGGCGCCCCCGCCACTGCTCGAGCGTCCGCGCGTGGGCGGTGGCCAACACCGCCACGCCGGCGTTGGCCGCCTCGAGGATGGCGTCGGCGTCCTGCCGCCTCCCGATCTCGTCCGTCACCACGATGTCCGGAGACAGGCTGCGGATGGCCATCAGCATCCCCTCCGCCTTCGGGCAGGCATCGAGCACATCCGTGCGCGGGCCCAGGCGAAACTGGGGCACCCCCTCGAGACATCCGGCGATCTCGGAGCGCTCGTCGACCACCGCGACCTTGCGGGGCCCGCCTTGGGCCAGCGCGCCCTCGCTCCACATCCGGGCGAGATCCCGCAGCAGGGTGGTTTTGCCGCACTGCGGCGGGGAGAGGATGAGCACACTCAGCGGGCTCTGCACCTTCGGATCCTGCACGAGGGGCCGCAGCGGTTCGGCCGCCCCCACGTGCTCCCGGGCTATCCGGATGTTGACCGCGGAGATGCTGCGGAAGGAGCGCACGGCGCCCGATTCGTACAGCACCGCGCGGCCGGCGATGCCGACGCGGTGGCCGCCCGGCATGGTGACGAATCCGCGCCGGATCTCATCCTCCACGGCGTACAGGGAGGCCTGGGTCACCCCTTGAATCACCCGCTCCAGGTGCTCCTCCGTGGCGAGCAACGCCTCGTCCGCCCGCGTGGTCAGACCGTGATCGCGATGCAGGAATTGGTCGACGCCGGCACCGCACAGATGAAGCGGTTGATGCAGGCGAAACCGCAGCTCCTCCACCCGTTCCAGCACGGCCGCCGGCAGATTCTGCAGCCGCAGCGCGACGTCCGGCGGACACACGCGGTACACCTGCGCCCACGGACCCTCACTGGCCGCGGATGCCCGACTCCACACGGTCATCCACCTCCCCGGTTAGTCCATGTATACGGACAGGCTGGTGCGGTTATGACTTGCGGCGGGCGGGTCGCCGTCACCATGCGGGGCGGCCGCGCATCCAATACGAGGGAGAGCCGCTGGGAGGGGAGGGACGAATGTGGACATCGCCGTGATGGTGCGTTGGATTGTCGTCTTCCTGGTGATCTTCGTCCTCCTGATGTTCTTCGTGTTCAGCCTGATGCGCAGAGCCATTCGCTGACGCCGCCTCCGGCCCGCGTGCCGGATCACCCGCGCGCCGCAAACAGAATGAGCCCCACCCCGAGGATGATCAGGGCGATCCGCCACAGGGCGATCTCGCCGGCAAGCCCGCTCACGCCGAGCATGGTGACGGTCACCAGCACGAACGGTCCGACCAGCGCCAGCGCCGCATTCACCTGCAGCGCGGACGCGGCCGTCCCGAAATACAGCATGAGCAGGGCGCCCGTCAGCTCCACCAGACTGGACAGACAGCGCATGCCGGCCATCGCCCAGACCACTTTGTCCACGACCTCAAACATGACGCATCCCGCGTGCGCGCATGGCACGTCACCCCCACGCTTGTTCGATATGCCGCTCGTCCGCCGCGCAGAACCTCCACCCGCCGATACGCCGAAGAAGCCGCGGCACAAAAAAAGACCGAGCGGTGTTTTGCTCGGTCGTCCTGAAAAGACGCTGCCTCGGGTCGTGGTGAGCCACCGGATCGGCCGGCCGGTTCGCGGCCACCGGTCCCGGGGGTCCCGGTGGCCGCCCCCCGCGCGGCACCCCGGGCTCAGGCGCGCGACACGTAGTTGCCGGTGCGGGTGTCGATCACCAGCACGTCGCCCTCGTTGATGAAAAACGGCACCTGCAGGGTGTATCCCGTCTCCACGGTCGCGGGCTTGCTGCCGCCCGTCGCGGTGTCGCCGCGGATGCCCGGTTCGGTCTGAATGACCTTCAGCTCGACGGTGTTCGGCAGGTCGATGCCGATGGGCTGCCCCTGGTGCATCACCACGTAGCAGTTCATGTTCTCCTTGAGGAAGTTCAATTCGTACTCCAACTGCGATTTCGGGATGTTGATCTGGTCGAACGTCTCGGTGTCCATGAAGGTGTACATATCGCCATCGTTGTACAGGTACTGCATCTCGCGCGTCTCGATGTGCGCGCGCGGGACCTTTTCACCGGCGCGGAACGTCGTCTCCTTCACGGCGCCGGTCTTGACATTCTTCAACTTCGTACGGACAAACGCCGCACCCTTGCCGGGCTTGACGTGCATGAACTCGATCACGCGATAGATCTCGCCATCCACCTCGATGGTCGTGCCGGTGCGAAAATCGTTGCTGGAAATCACGACTACCCCTCCTGATGTCTCATACCTCAATCAATGAATCCTTGCTGGAATGGGTCAGAACCCGTCCCCCCGTCGCGGTGACCACCACGTCCTCCTCAATACGGACGCCGCCCCAGTCGGGCAGATAGACCCCGGGTTCGATGGTGATCACCATGCCGGGCACCAGCTCGGCCTCACCCGCCCTGGAAATCCGCGGGTCCTCATGGATGGCCAGGCCGATGCCGTGGCCCAGCGAGTGACCGAACGCCTCCGCGACGCCGTACCGCGCCAGGGCGTCGCGCGCGACCGCGTCCAGCTCCCGCCCCGTGATGCCGGGGCGGACGGCCTCCAGGGCCAGGCGCTGCGCCTCCAACACCCACGCGTACACCTCGCGCTGGCGCGGCGTCGCCTTGCCCACCACCACCGTGCGGGTGAGATCCGAGCAGTACCCCTGGTACAGGGCCCCGAAATCCATCGTCACCAGATCCCCCGGTTCAATCACCTTGTCGCTCGCCACCCCGTGCGGCATGGCGGATCGCCAGCCGGATGCCACGATGGTGTCGAACGAGGCTCCGGACGCCCCGCGCTTTCTCATCTGCACCTCGAGCTCGAGCGCCACCTCTCGTTCCGTCATGCCGGGGCGAAGGACGCCGAGCACGTGCTCGAAAGCCTCGTCCGCGATGCGGGCGGCCTGTTCCAGGATGGCGATCTCGCCGTCGTCCTTGACGACCCGCAGCGCCTCCACCGCGCCGGAGACCGGCACCCAGCGAAAACCGGGAACCCGCGCCTCCAGGCTCCGGTACTGCTCCACCTGGCCGTACGTGAGGTAGTCTTGCTCAAATCCCACGGTCTTGACCCCGAGCGACCCGACCAGATCCGTGAGCAGCTCCAGGAACGCGCCCCCGTGCGAAGCCTGCTGTTCCACGACCTCAAACCCCGCACACTGCGCCTTGGCCTGTTGCGTGTACCGGAAATCGGTGATCACCAATGCCCGTTCCGCGGTCACCAACACGTTCGCCGCGGTTCCGGTGAATCCGCTGATGTATCGGCGGTTCTCCGGGCTCGACACCAGCATCGCGTCCAATCCCCGGGCGGACAGCTCCGCGCGCAGGCGCTCCACTCTTGTCATTCGCCCTCTCCTCCTCCCTCGCGCTTCCACAGTTCCAGCAGATGCCGGGCGGCCCACACGTATCCTGTGGTGCCCATCCCGACCACCTGCCCCGCGACCACGGGCGCGAGGACCAGCTGATGCCGAAACGGCTCGCGCCGATGGACGTTGGAGATGTGCACCTCCACCACCGGGCGCCCGAGATCCGCCACGCAGTCCCGCAGGGCCCAGCCATAGTGGCCGAGCGCGCCCGGGTTCAACACCACCCCGACGGACGAGGGCCCGTGCTGCTGCAGAAAGTCAATCAACGCCCCTTCGTGGTTGGACTGAAAGTCCAACACGTCAACCCCTTCCGCCGACGCCACCTCGCGCACCCGCGCGACCACCGACGCCAGCGTCTCCGTGCCGTACACCTGCGGCTGGCGGACGCCGAGGCGGTTGAGATTGGGGCCATTCACGACGAGCAGGTACGGCCGCGCCATGGCGCCAACCACCCCATCCAGAGTGTCATCTGTCCGCGGCACACGCCGCGCAGGCGGACATGAGCCCCGCGGGCAGGCAAATCGCTGTCATTGTAACACAGGCGCTGATATACTGAAACATATCGCCGGCAGGGAGGGAAACTCGTGACCGAATTGTGGATCGTGCGCCACGGTGAGACCGATTGGAATGCCGCCGGAAGAATTCAGGGATGGACCGACATCCCGCTGAACCCCACCGGCCTGCGGCAGGCGCGGAAACTGGCGGAACACCTTCGCACCACGCCGTTTCATGTGATCATCTCCAGCGACCTGACCCGGGCGCGGACGACCGCCGAGATCCTGGCGGCGGGACGCGGGATTCCGCTCGTGCTCGATCCCCTGCTGCGCGAACGATGCTTCGGCAAGTTGGAAGGTTCCCGCCGCGACCCCGCGTTGGACGCCCGCGCCGTCACTCCCGGTCCGGAGGATGGCGCCGAATCCGAACCCCAGGTGCGGCAGCGCGCCCTGCGCTTTCTCGAGCGCGCGGCCGCGGCGTATCCCTGCGCGCGCGTGCTGTGCGTGAGCCACGGGGGTTGGATCCGGGCGCTTCTGCGGGCCGTCGGGGTGAGCCACGAGATCGCCCTGCACAACACCGGGATCACCCGCCTCATCCATCGCGACGGGCAATGGCACGTGCTGGAGATTGACGACACCCGCCACCTGTCGGACGATCCCGCCCCGGCCGTCCGGCCCACCCGCCTCGCCGCTCGCCCGTAGACGCACCCGCCTCAGCAAAGGCGGATTCGGAGCCGTTCATCCGAGCAGGGCCCGGGCGCGCCCCGGGCCCTCACCCGCGGCGCGCCGCCATCGGTTCCTCGGCCGCCCGTCACTCGAACGAGTAGCGCAACACAGGGGATCGAGCGGCGGTCACCTCGTCAAGCCGCCCCACCACCGTGCGGTGCGGGGCCTGGCGGACGAATTCGGGCTGTTCCTCGGCTTCTTTCGCAATCTGCAACAGGATGTCCGCGAACTCGTCCAACGTCTCCAGGCTCTCGCACTCCGTCGGCTCAATCATCAGGCACTCCTCGACAATGAGCGGGAAGTAGATGGTTGGCGGATGCATCCCGAAGTCGAGCAGGCGCTTGGCGATGTCCAGCGTCCGCACCCCCTGCGCCTTCTGCCTCCGTCCCGAGAGGACGAACTCGTGCTTGCACACCCGGTCGTACGGCAGCTCGTACGCCCCCGCCAAACGGCGCATCAGATAGTTCGCCGCCAACACCGCGTGTTCGGACACCTGCTTCAACCCGTTCGGCCCGAGCGTCCGGATGTAGGTGTAGGCGCGCACGAGGACGCCGAAGTTGCCGTAGAACCCTTTGACCTTTCCGATGGACCGGGGACGGTCCCAGTTCAACCGGTACGTCCCATCCTCCGACCGTTCCACCGTCGGCTTGGGCAGATACGGCTCGAGGTGTGCCTTGACGCCCACCGGGCCCGCGCCGGGGCCCCCGCCGCCGTGGGGCGTGGAGAAGGTTTTGTGCAGATTCAGGTGCACCACGTCGAAGCCCATGTCGCCCGGCCTGGCGTAGCCGAGGATGGCGTTCATGTTGGCGCCGTCGTAGTACAACAGCCCGCCCGCCCCATGCACGATGTCGGCGATCTCCTCAATCTGCGATTCGAACAGGCCGAGCGTGCTGGGATTGGTCAGCATCAGGGCCGCGGTGTCCGGGCCGACCGCTTTTCGCAGGGCGTTCAGGTCCACACTGCCGTCCGGGTTCGACGGAATGGTCACAGCGCGCAGCCCCGCCATCGTCACCGACGCCGGATTCGTCCCGTGCGCGGAATCCGGCACAATGACCTTGTCCCGCTTCTCACCGCGATCCCGGTGATACGCCGAGATCATCATCAGTCCGGTCCATTCCCCCTGCGCACCGGCCGCCGGCTGCAGGCTGACCGCGTCCATCCCCGTGATCTCGGCGAGGAACCCCTGCAGGGTGTGCATGAGCTCCAGCGCGCCCTGCACCGTCGATTCCGGCTGCAGCGGGTGGATGTTCGCAAACCCGGGCAGACGAGCCGCCCGCTCGTTGCGTTTCGGGTTGTACTTCATGGTGCAGGAGCCGAGCGGGTAGAACCCCGAGTCCACCCCGTGATTGCGCGTCGACAGCGCCGTGAAATGGCGAACCACATCCAGCTCACCCAGCTCCGGAAGGCGCGGAGCCTCCGATCTCGCGAACGGCGCGAGCTCGTCGGCCTCGGCCACCGGCACGTCGAGCGGCGGCAGCGTGAAGGCCCGGCGCCCCGGGCGGCTGCGTTCAAACACCAACGGCTGATCGCCCTCTCGCTGCAGACTCACAAGCATCCCTCCAGCGCCGTGACCACGGCGTCCATCTCTTCACGCGTGCGCACCTCGGTGACCGTCAACAGGACGCAGCCGTCCATCTCCGGCAGAGTGCGGCCAAGGTCGAGGCCGAACAGGAACCCCTGCTCCAACAACCGCGCCTGCACCTCCGAAACCGGCTTCGGCAAGCGCACAACGAACTCATTGAAATACGGCTCCGCGAACACCCGGCGCACGCCCGGCAGTTGACACAGCCGCGCCTCCAGGTAGCGCGCCTTGTGATGGCACTGACGCGCCACCTCGCTCAGGCCCTGCGGCCCCATGTACGACAGGTAGACGGTGGCCGCCAGCGCGTTGAGGGCCTGATTGGAACAGATGTTGGAGGATGCCTTCTCACGTCGGATGTGCTGCTCGCGCGCCTGCAGCGTGAGAACAAATCCGCGCCGCCCCTGCGCGTCCGTCGTCTGGCCCACGATTCGCCCGGGCAGACGCCGCATCAGTTCCTTCTTGGCCGCCATGATCCCGAGATACGGTCCGCCGTATGCGACCGCGTTGCCGAGCGACTGCCCCTCCGCCACCACCAGGTCGGCGCCGAGCACCCCCGGTGCCTCCAGATACCCCAGCGCGATGGGATACGCCGCAACCACCAGCAGGGCCTGGGCGGCGTGCGCGATCGACGCGATGGACCGAATGTCCTCCACGCAGCCGAAGAAATTCGGATACTGCACCAGGATTCCGGCGACCGAGGTGTCGCACAACGCCGCGAGCGCCTCCAGGTCGAGCACCCCGCCTTTGGAAGGCACATCGACCAACTCCACCGCCTGTCCGGCGGCGTAGGTCTCAAGCACCGCCCGGTATTCGGGATTCAGGTTGCTCGCCACCAGCAGCCGGTTGCGCCGGGTGTGCGCGCAGCAGACGATGCCCGCCTCCCCCAACGCCGTCGGACCGTCGTACATGGAGGCGTTCGCGATGTCCATGCCGGTCAGCTCGGCCACCATGGTCTGATACTCGAAGATCGCCTGCAGCATGCCCTGGCTGATCTCCGGTTGGTACGGGGTGTAGGAGGTGTAAAACTCGGAGCGGCTGACGATGGCGTCCACCACGCTCGGAACGTAGTGTTCGTACGCGCCGGCGCCGAGAAAGCTCGTCACCTGGGAGAAGTCGAGGTTTTTTCGCGACAACTGGTGCAGGTGGCGTTCCAGCGTCAACTCCGGCATCGCCGCCGGCAGGTCGAGCGCCCTGCGAAGCCGCACCGACCGCGGGATGTCCTCGAACAGCGCGTCGGTGTCGGTGATGCCGAGATACGCCATCATCTTCGCCCGGTCTTCCTCCGTGTGAGGGATGTAACTGTGTCGGTTCAATTCCCCATCCTCCCCGGCTGTCCATCACGCGCTTGCGAAACGCCCCGTTTGTAAAAGGGTGTCTTGACGACCACGGCGGACGCCGCCCGGCCCCGCACATCCACCGTCAGCGGCGTCCCCACCGCCGCTGCGTCCGCCTCCAGCAGCGCCAGCGCGATCGGCACCTTCAACGTCGGCGACTGCGTGCCGGAAGTGACGTACCCGACCGGTCTGCCGTCGGCGTGCACCGGATACCCCGCCCGCGGGATGGCGCGGTCGGTCACCTGGAGTCCGGCAATCCGCCGCGAAACACCCTTTTCCTTCTGTTCAAGCAGTCTCTCCCGCCCGACGAATGGCCCCTTGTCCCACTTCACGAACATCCCGAGGCCCGCCTCCAGCGGTGTGATCTCGTCGGTGAGCTCGTGGCCGTACAGCGGCAACCGGGCCTCCAGGCGCAGCGTGTCGCGGGCGCCGAGCCCGGCCGGGATGAGTCCCTCGGACGATCCGTGACTCAGGATCCCCTGCCACAGCGCCTGCGCATCCTCCGCCGCGGCGTACAGCTCGAACCCGTCCTCGCCGGTGTAACCGGTGCGCGAGATCACGACCGGTTTGCCGAGGACACGCCCCTCGAGAAACCGGTAATACCGCAGCGTCCCCAGCGCCGCGTCCGTCAGGCCCTGCAGGATGCGCTCCGATCGCGGTCCCTGCAGCGCCAGAAGCGCGATTTCGGCGGAGCGATCCCTCACCTCGGCGGACAATCCGAGCTTGTCCCGCCATTGCGAAATCCAGCGGTAATCCTTGTCGATGTTGCCCGCGTTGACCACGACCCAAAACCGTTCGGGGCCGAGGCGGTACACGAGAAGGTCGTCGACGCATCCCCCGTGTTCGTTGGTCATCGGACTGTACAGGGCCGAACCGATGTCCAGGCGATCGACGTCGTTGGTCACCACCCATTGCAGCAGCCGGACCGCATCCGGCCCGTCGATCTCGAATTCACCCATGTGCGAGACATCAAACAGGCCCGCAGCCGTCCGCACCGCCTCGTGTTCACGCAGGATGCCTGAAAATTGCACGGGCATCTCCCACCCGGAAAACTCCACCGTCTTGGCGCCGTACGCCTGGTAGAGCGGGTGCAGCGGCGTCCGTTTCAGCTCCGCCACCCGAAACCCTCCTTCCCATCCGCCGGCCGTGCTGATGCACGCCTGTGTAAGAAAAACGAAAAAACATCTCATACTAGGACGTACCCGGCGCCGCGTCCGAGAGGGTTGAGCCCTCGCCGTGGAACGAGCGCCGCAAACGAGACAGACGGTCCTGCGCAATGGAGGGATGCCGGTGACAAGACCGCTCGCGGACCCGAGGCTGGCCGCCACGACGCCTCCAATCTACTGGACAGGCCTCGACTCGCTTCACGCGTTTACAGCATACCTAGAAACCGAACCGGCGCGCAACCAGACGAGCGCCTGGGAACTGTTCCGGCTGGCGGCCACCGCGGTGCGGGCGCGCCTGGCCCCGGATTTCGACGAGCTGTTGGCGCTCGAACACGTCGTGGGCTTCACCCCGCTGCCGCACCAGATTGAGACCGCGAAGCAGGTGATCCGCGAGATGCACGGCCGCGCCATCCTCGCCGACGAGGTGGGACTTGGCAAGACCATCGAAGCGGGCCTGGTGATGAAGGAGTACCTGTTGCGCGGCCTGGCGAGAAAGATCCTGATCCTGGTCCCGGCTTCCCTGGTGCTGCAGTGGACGCGCGAGTTGAATGAGAAGTTCAACATCCGAGCGTACGCGCAACGGCATGAGTCCAACTGGGGGTACTACGACGTGATCGTCGCTTCCCTCGACACCGCCAAGCGGGAACCGCACCGGTCGGCGGTGCTCAGCATCCCATGGGACATGGTCGTGGTGGACGAGGCGCACAAGCTGAAGAACAGCCGGACGAAGAACTGGCAGATGGTCAACCAGATCCCGAACAAGTACATGCTGCTGTTGACCGCCACACCCATGCAGAACAACCTGGCCGAGCTGCACACCTTGATCACGCTGCTGCAGCCGGGCCGTCTGGGCAATCGCGGGCAGTTTGTGCAGGAGCACACTGTCACCGCGCGCACGCCGAAGAACCCGGCGGCGCTGCGGGCGCAGCTGGCCGACGTCATGATCCGCAACCGCCGGCGGGACGGGGCGACCACCCTCCCCGACCGGCACGTCCACGTCGTCCCGCTCGACCTGAGTCCCGCAGAACGGCGATTGTACGAACAGGTTCAGCGCTTTTTGCGCGGCCAGTACGAGGAGCGGGTCGCACGCCGGGGATCCATCCTGCCGCTCATCACCCTCCAGCGGGAGATCTGCTCTTCCCCGTACGCCGCGCTGCTCACCCTCGAGAAAATGCTCAAGCGCGCGCGGCGGGAGGAGGTCCGGGAAGAGATCGCCCAGCTGATGCGCCTGGCGCAGCAGATTGAGGTGTGCACCAAGGTGGAGACGGTCCTGCGGCTGCTCGACGAGATCCCAGATAAGTGCATCGTGTTCACGGAGTACCGGGCGACGCAGGACTACCTGATGTACGTGCTCAGCAAACGCCGGATCCCGGCCGTCCCGTTTCGCGGAGGATTCCGGCGCGGGAAGAAGGATTGGATGAAGGACCTGTTCGCCAACCGCGCCCGGGTGCTCGTCGCGACCGAATCGGGCGGCGAGGGGATCAATCTGCAGTTCTGCCATCACATGATCAATTTCGATCTCCCGTGGAACCCGATGAAACTGGAGCAGCGCATCGGGCGAATCCACCGCCTGGGGCAACGGCGGGAGGTGCATGTCTACAATCTGTCCACGCGCAACACCATCGAGGCGCACATCGTCGAGCTGCTGCAGGAGAAAATTCGCATGTTCGAGATGGTCATCGGCGAGTTGGACTACATCCTTGGGGATCCGGCACGGCTGCGCCGATTCGAGGAGGATGTCCTGAACCTCGCCATGACCAGCGCCGATGACGACGAATTGAGAAAGCGCTTGCACGAATACGGGGACGCCCTGTTGCGCCGCCCAGCGGGAGGTGAAGCGACGTGCCAACAACCCCCCGGCCGCTGACAACACCGCCTGCGCCCTCCGCCCTTCCGGCCGATGCGCTTCCACTTCGCAGCGCGGCGGAACGCTTGGAATTCTGCGACCGCTATTTCACCGCCGTCGGCGCTCCCATCGTCCACCGCTCCCCCGGATACAGGGAATACCAACTCCCGCGGGACGTGGACAAGGAGCTGACCGACCGCCCCTACTACTGGATGTGGGTCGAGAAGACCGGTCAGGAGGTGCCGCCCACCATTCTGCGGCTGGCCTTCGACGACGCGGCGGCGGAACGGGAGAATCCGCGCCTGCGGGAGGAGGCCCTGCGGGAGGCGGAACGGCGCGGCCTGACCGACCTGCAACGCCGCTTTTTTCGCGCGCCGGTCGCCGAACGGATCCATCTCGGCTGCTTTCGGCTCGACAAGATCTACCAGTCGCTGGACCGGCGCGGCCGGTTCGCCTGTGTGATGCCGCGGCGCATGGCGGAGGACGCGGTGCGCGTCCCCTGGCTGATGCTCAACCTCCTGGTCTCGTTCCGATGCGACATGACGGAACAGGAGTTTTGGTCCGTGGGGGTCTGCCTGAGGACAGGACAGGTGATCGAGCGGTTCCTCCACATGCTCGAGCGCATTGAAATGACCGTCCTGCCCAATCCCGGCGACATCCTGTCATCCGCCGCAATCTCCCTCGAGGCGGCGCTCCGCCGTGCCGTGGAGCACGTCGAGCGGCGCCTCGATCGCCGTCCGCACGACTGGGCGAACGACGCGACGATGCGCTGGCAGTCCGAATTGGCCCAGGTGCGGACCTACTACCGGAGCATCCTGCCGGACGTCGCGGAGGAGGAACACGACCTGGTGGCCGCGGAGCAAGCGCGCAAAGAGCAGGAGTTGGAGGCGCGCATGCGGCCCCGAATCGAGGTCGAGTTGCGCCAGATGGCGTTGGTGGTTCTGGCCGAGCGCCCCCAGGATTCCCCCCGGGCCGGCGGTGCTCCCGCCGCGGCGGCGGATCGTCTCAGGTGAGCGACTGCAACCCCCGCTGGCGCGCGTCCTCGCCGTCCATGCGAGCCAATTTCGCCATTTGGAGGATGCGGCTTCGCAGCGGGCTGACGCTGTCGTGCAGATCCTGGCCCTGCCTGCGGTAGATCTGCGGCGGGGCGTAGTTGCTAGTGAACCATGTCGGCAACCGGCTGTGAAACCGGTGGTTGATCACGCGGAACAGCTTTTCCAGCGTGAATTCATTGGCCCGCTCCTGCGCGAACTCGTCAATCCCGAGCACCGGAGCGGTCGCGTACGCCTCCAGGAGAGGTTCCAGATCCCCGTTGTCCGCGATGATGTGGCGCATGCGGTCGAAAATGGAATCCGACCGAACCACGAGACACGGGACCCCTCGCTCCTGCAAACGATTGAACACGGCCAGCATCAGGTGAGTCTTGCCGACGCCCGGCGGGCCGAAGATGTACAGCCCGTCGGCCGGCTGGCCCGGTTCGTACGTCTCCGCGAATGTCTGGGCGAACGCCCACAGGCGCGGGTACTTTCGCCGCTGTTCCGCGGGGAAGTTGTCCAGCCGGTACGCCCGGTCCTGGGGCAGACTCCCCGAGATGGACGCCCAGCGCTCCACGCGGCGCCGAACCAGATGCTCCAGGTAGGGGCCGCACCGCTGAACCCGCACGCTCAGCTGCGGGCCGTACCGCTCCAGCGACTCCGTGAAACCTTTCAGGTCACCTTCCTTGCCGCACCGCTCGTAGCCGGCGCAGGCCGCGCAGATCTGGCGTTGCCGGATGAAATCGAGCAGCAGCGCCCGGTGGCGCAGGATCACGTCGTCCGGCACCCGCCACTCCGCCAGTTCCGGGATGGCGTCGCGGAAAAACGCGGCGTCGTACGCGTCGTCAGGCTTTCCCCACGCCTTCGGCAGGATCTGTTGGATGTGCTGCATCGGGCATCACCTCCCCGCGTCCGCCCGGCATCCCTCGGTCTCCATCCACGCTGCGATCTCGTGTGCGATGGACAGGGCGGAACGACCATCCACGGCCACCCGCCGCCGCGCCACCGCGCCGTACCAGGCGGCGCGTGCCTCCGACAGCGCGGCGACGCGCTCGGCCAACGACTCGGAGGTCGCCAACATCGGACGGTGATCCGCCTCGTCCCGGAGCCGTTCCACCAGTGTTTCAACCCGGGCGTCGAGCCAAACCGTGCACCACCGGGACGAGAGGATCTGTCTGCACCCTTCGGTGACCACGACCCCGCCGCCGGTGGCGAGAACCACCCCGGCACAGGCCTGTGTGATCCGTCGCAGGGCCCGCTCTTCCCAGGCGCGGAACCCTGCCTCCCCCTTTTCCGCGAACAGCTGCGGGATGGGCCGCCCGGCCCGCGTTTCGATGAAGGCATCCAAATCCACGAAGGGCAGGTTCAGATGCTCCGCCAACACCCGGCCGACGGTCGTCTTCCCGCTGCCCATCATCCCCACCAGGGCGATCCGATTCACGACCATCCCCCGTTCCCGTCCCCGGATGGCCGGGTCAATTCGTGTCGGCGTCCGACCAGGCGGTCACCCGCTTCGCCGCCGCGTCCCACGTGGCGCTGACCGTGACCGAGGCCTGACCCGTGTCGGCCGTCACCCGAATCACCGAGGGGCTTCCCCCGCCGACCACCGCGTGGACCTTGCCTATGGAGTATACCACGTCGGAGGTGGGCGTGGGGGTCTCACCCCGTGCCATCTGACGGATCAGGGCGAGCGCCTGCCCGCGCGCCAACCAATACGCCTGCGCCCGTTCCGCCCGCAGCGCGGCGACCGTCAGGGCACCGATGCCAACCTCGAGCAGCGTGGCGCACGCCAGGGCCGCCGCCGTCACGACGGCCATGGCGAACGGCAGGATGAACCCCGCATCCCGCGACAACGTCCTGTGGATCGCCTGTCTGCCCGTACGCTTCACAGCCCCGCCCCCTTCAGCGTGACCGCATAACCCTGCCGCACCACCCCGTCCCGGTACACCACCCGAATCTTGACCCCGGAGGCATCCGGTTCGCAGCTGACGGATGCCACCGCGACGGCCAACACGCTCGTTCCCCCGCTCAAGGCGGTTCGCACCCACTGGCCCTGGGCGTTGACCGAATAACGGTACACGCGCCCGTCCGCGGTGGTCAACGTCATGGTGCCAGGTCCCGACTGGACCTCCGTCGCCCCGTGGATATCCGCGGACACCGACCGCCACGCGTTCCACCATTCGGCGTCGGCCTCGATGCGCGCCTGCGCCGCACGGACGCCGTGCAGGCCGATCCACCACAGATGCAACAGACCGGAGGCCAGCGCCACCGATGCAATGAGGGAGATGACCGACTCCATCAGGGTGAACCCGCCGTCGGACACAGCAGGCCGAGTCGGCCTCGACCCGTCACGGCCGTCAAGGTCACGCTCGACCCCGGCATCTCCGGCCCTTTCGAGCCACCCCGGCTCATCCCCGTCCTTTTTACGCGAGAATCGGTCACGCGCGTGGACGAGCATCGCCCGGAAGTTCGATTCGGACCGCCTCTCCCGCCACGCTCGAATCCAGCCACACCCCCATCCCGTCATCCGCCGGACTCACCTCCACGCCATCCTCCGTGCCGTCCGGCCCCAGAACCCCGCCGTCCGCCAGCCATCGCTCCGCCGCCTGCTCCACCCGCTGCACCGCCTCCATCCGGTGCTCGGCCCTCTGGGCAGCCATCTGCGCCGTCCACATGCCGGTGAAGACGGCCGTGCCGCAGACGGCGAGAAACCACGCGGTGAGCACCACCTCCCAGAGCGTCACGGCGACACCTCCAGCCATTGCAGCCCTGAACCCATGTACAGGTGCAGGTCGAGCGCCCGCGAGCCAGCCTGAAGACGGACGATCCCGGCCGTCTGACTGTCCCCCGCCTGGTTGTACGACACGCGCCCGGTCTGCATCTGGAGGTAGCCGTCTCGGTAGGTCACGCCGGGATCGAAGTGGCCCGTACGAACCAGATTGGGCCCCCAATAGACGTGGTAGATGCCGACGTACCGGTTGAGATCCACCTCCGCGGTCTTCGTGCGCGTCGCCGCCATCGCCTGGGCGATGCGCATCTGCCACACCAGGTCCTCTCCCGTGTGGATCAGATGCGCATCCGCCACCACCAAGGCCAGTCGCGGCCAGGCGATGGCCAGCGCGGCGGCGGTGACCGCCAGAGCCAGCACCATCTCCAACAACGCCATCCCGTGGTCTCGCCGGATGCGCGGCTGAGCGGATGCGCGCCCCCGCCGCCCCGGTTCCAATTCCGGCAGCGCCACTGCGTGTTCACGGTTCGGCCCGGGGTGTCCGGATGGCGTCGATCCGGTGGCCGCATGGTTCGCATCAGGAGTTGCCGAGGACGCCGTGCACATCGCAGTTCACCACCGCCGCATTGCCCGTGGTGTCGAGCTGGTAGTGCCCGCCCGCGGGTTCCCGCGGGATGGAATCGAGCAACTGCGCGTCCACCAGGGCCTGGAGCTGCTCCTCGGTGTTCCCGGTGGGATAGCGGTGATAGAGGAGGTTGTATTCATCCAGCGCCGCGCGGATATCCCGCTGGTTCTGTTCGCACGCCACCGCCTCCGCCCGTTTGCCCACCCCCATCACATGCGGTGCGACCACGCTCATCATGATCGCGAGGACGAAGACCGCCACCACCATCTCCAACAGCGTGAACCCGCCCGCGGACCCGGGCGGACCGGGTTTCTTCCCTGGGATTCTTGCCACCGCAATTCCCCCTTGCCGCGCATGGATCTCTCCTCGTTTCAAACGGACGGGCGGACCGAGGGCCCGACCGCCCATGGCGCCCCCGCGCCTGACGGATGTCGTGGGCCTTCAGACCAGGCGTGTGGCCACCTGGTCCATGATGTCGTACATCGGCACGAACACGGACCACATCACCGCCGTCACCACCATCGCCATGACGCTCATCAACACCGGCGACAGAGCGCGCAGCATCCGCTCCACCCGGGCGCTCAGCCGGCGCTCGCTCCAGGTTGCCACCTGCCGCATCGCGTGGGCGAGGTCACCCGTCTCCTCCGCCATCGTGACAAACTCGTCGAACACCGGATCCCATTCACCGCGCAGGGCGTCCGAGAGCCTCTCTCCGTCCAACACGCGCGATCGCATGTCCCGCGCCGTGTTTCGCAGCCAACGCGGGCCGCCGGGCCCGGCGAGCACCGCCAGCGCCTCGGCCAGCGGTATCCCGGCGCCGATGAGTAGGGCCAACAGTTGACTCACCGTGCACGTGCGCCACAGCCGAATCAGACCCGCCCCCGGCATCGCGGAAACCCGCCGCCGCAGGTTGTCGGGCAGGCGCGAGCGCTGCCACCACAGGACACCCGCCATCCCGACGGATGCCGCCAATCCCATGGAGCCGGCCAGGGGCACCCACACCACCGCCCGGCGGGCCCAGGCCACCGAAGCGGGCGGTTGGAACCCGAGACCAGCAAAGAGCCCGTTCAAGACCGGAAACAGGTGCAGCTGGACGAACGCGCTAAGAAGCCCCACCGCCACCAGAAGCCCGGCGGGATACCCCGCGGCCCGGACGAGTTCGTTGCGCCACGCCCGCCGCCGTCGCGTCTGCCGGCTCCAGGCGCGAAGGACGTCGGCCAGCCGTCCGGTCGATTCCCCGGCTTCCATCAACACCGTCAGCAGGGGCGGGAGGCGGCCCGCCCACACCCGGGCCAGGGGCTGGCCGGCGTCCAATGCCTCGGCCAGCGCGTCCAAATAGGGCGCCTGTGCGGGACGGGCCGCCGCGCGCAGCACACGCAGCGCACGCCGGATGGGGAGCCCGGCATCCGACAGCGCCGCGAAGTGATCGAACACATCGGGCAGGCGCGGCACCACCCGCGCCGTCTCGCGCCGTGCGCGCAGTCGCGCGCACCAGCGGCCACCGGATCGGATGCGAACAACCCGCACCCACCGTTGAAAGCGCATCGCCATCTCACGCTTCCCGCCGCGGCGCGGGCGCCTGCCGCTCCATCCACCGTCGAACCTCGGCCCACGGGCGATCCGAAGCAATCCAGGCGCTCGCCTCCCCCGTCACCCGGTGGATGGCAAACTGCGCCCGCCCCTCCTGGCCGAAGGGCCCGCCGTCTCCCGTTCGCTCCACGTCCACGAGACGGGCCGCAGGCGCGAGCTCCTGCACGATCACGGCGCGCAACACCTCCCCCGCCACCGAGCGCGACACGCCCAGCTCACACAGCCGGATGGCCGCGCCGAGCCAGTCGCGGGCATGAGTGGTCGAGATCACCAGATGACCACCGAGGGCGGCCCGGGCCGCCGCCTGTGCCGTCGGCTCATCCCGGATCTCCCCGACCATGATGACGTCCGGGTCATGCCGCAGGACCGCCCGGATCCCCGCACCGAACGTGATGCCGGCCCGCTCCCGCACCTCGACCTGATGGCAGTTCTCAATCGTCCTCTCGACCGGATCCTCGATGCTGACCACCCGTTTGCCCAGATTGGACAGATGCCACATCATGGTGTACAGCGTCGTCGTCTTGCCCGCGCCGGTCCCGCCCGCCACCAGCACCATACCATGCTTTTCCTCCAACAGAAGGCTGACCGCCTCCGCCTGCTCCCGGGACATGCCGAGATCCTCAAAGCGCCAACAGGTGCGCCGCCCCGGAAAGAGCCGGAGCACCGCCGTCTCCCCCCGGACGGTCGGCAGGGTCGCGACGCGGACGTCGCAACCGGCCGTCTGGGTGTCCCAATGAAAGGAACCGTCCTGCGGGACGCGCGTCTCCGCCACATCCATGCGCGCCAGCGCCTTGACCTTGCGAATGATGCTCGCGGCTTCCGTCGGAAGATCAAGATACGGATGCAGCCGCCCATCGCAGCGCATCTGCACCCGAATTCCGTCGCCGGCCGGGAAGATGTGCACATCCGTACAGCGGTTTTCCACGGCGTCATCGAGGATCCGCTGCAACAAAGAAGCGGTGGACCATTCCTCCACGACTCCTCACCTCCGTGAGGGAAGGATTCGCGAGGATGGGTCCACCGCCTGTTTCGCGCACGGCAAGGACCGTATCGCATGGTGAAATCTTCACAAAATCATCTGTTACTCTCCCGCCGGAATCCCCGCCGCCAGTGAAGAAAACGCCAGGCGCCCTCCCCGGGCACGCCGAGCACGTGCCATTCGGCCCACCACAGCATCGGCCGATCACGTTCGGAGAGCCATCGCCTGCCGTCGGGGTGACTGTGGAAGGTGGCGAGCACCCGGATGCCCTCTCGACGCGCCGTGAGGGCGAATTGAACCACCTCATCCGGGTCCGCCGCAAACCACCGGGGCGCCGCCACGCCGCCCGGGGTCCACAGCGACGGCCCCCGCCCCGGCGCTTGGATCACCAGCCCCCCCGTCTCAGCCGGCCAGGCGTCCGTCAGCACGCGTTCCATGTGGCCCGCGAGATCGACCGTCCACCACGCGGGGGGATCAGTCGACAAACTCAAACTCCATCTCACCAATCCGGATCACGTCGCCCTCCTGCGCCCCGCGCTGCCGCAGCGCGTCGTCGACGCCCTTGCGCTGCAGGATGCGCTGGAACCGGACCACCGCGTCGTGCTGCGAGAAATTGGTCATCTTCACCAACTTTTCGAGCTCCCGGCTGACGACGACGAAGACCGGCCCATCCCGGCGGACCTCGAACGGCTCCTCCGGTTCGTAGCGGTAGACCTTCTCCTCCGTCTGCGCGGGGGGCTCGCCCGCCTCCGCCACCAGGGCGGGATGCCGGTCGAGCGTATCGGCGATGGCGTACACCAGCGCCTGGACCCCCTCACCGGTGGCCGCCGACACCGGGTACACCGGCAGATGCGGATAGGCCTCGCAAAACCGCTCCAGGTTCTCGCGCGCAGCCGGCAGGTCCATCTTGTTCGCCGCCACCAGGAGGGGCCGCTCGGTGAGGCGAGCGTCGTACCGGCGGAGTTCCTCCTGAATCACGCGAAAATCCTCCACCGGGTCTCGCCCTTCCGCCGCGCCGATGTCCAGGACGTGGACGATCACGCGCGTCCGCTCCACATGCCGCAGAAACTCGTGCCCAAGCCCGTGCCCGGCGTGGGCGCCCTCGATGAGCCCGGGTAAATCCGCGAGGACGAAGCTGCGGCCGTCCCCGACGTCCACCACGCCCAGCTCGGGCGTGAGCGTCGTGAAGTGGTACGCCCCGATCTTCGGCCGCGCCGCCGACACGGAGGACAACAGGGTCGATTTCCCCACGCTCGGGAATCCCACCAAACCGACGTCCGCCAACACTTTCAACTCGAGCAGGAGGTTGCGTTCCTCGCCCGGCTCCCCCTTCTCCGCCATGTCGGGCGCCTTGTTCGCCTCCGTCGCGAAGCGCGCGTTGCCCCGTCCGCCGCGCCCGCCGCGTGCGACCACCAGGCGCTGGCCGTGCCGCACCAGATCGCCGAGAAACTCCCCGGTATCGGCGTCGCGGACAATGGTCCCCGGCGGGACCTTGACCACGAGATCGTCCGCGCTCTTTCCGTGCTGGTTCTTCGTCTTGCCGTTTTCGCCCCGGTCCGCTTTGAAATGGCGCTGATAGCGGAAATCGAGCAGGGTCCGCAGTCCCTCGTCGACCACCAGCACCACGTCGCCGCCGCGGCCGCCGTCGCCGCCGGCGGGTCCGCCGAACGGAACGTACTTCTCACGCCGGTACGACACGATGCCGTTGCCGCCGTCTCCTCCCTTGACGTACACCTTGGCTTGATCGACGAACATTCCATCGCCTCCTTCGACAACGTCCCGCGGGCCCCGTCTCAGCCTTCCAACACCACGAGCGCCTCCCGGCCGTCCACACCCGCCCATCGCAGCCCGGAGACGGCCGCTTCCTGCTGTACAGTGTGCCACCAATCGGTCCAATCTTGTCCGCGGAGATCCCCCGCGTCCTCCCCCGCCACGCACAACCGCAGGGCGGCACGGGGTCGGTCGACGGCCTCCACCAGGACCTCGTCGACGCCTCGGACCGCCGCGCACCGGTCCAGCGCACAAAGGAAGTTGCACACCGCCGCCATTCGATCCGGTGCACGGCATAGGCCCGGGCACCACCGGCCGACCCGGACGCGGCCGAGCCCGATGGCGCACCAGACGAGATCCGCTTCCTCCGGGGCGATGCTGCCCTGCAAGCGTGAGTAATCCGACATGCGGTCCGCCAGACGGTCGAGGGCGCGAAGCGCGCGATCCCCGCGGTTCAGCTGGAGATAACCCTTGACCACCTGCAGGGCGTTCATCACCTCGTGCCGATGCGCCCGCAGGGCGGACAGCCGTGCCAAATCATCCATCCTGTTCCACGCCCCGTCCTCGTAAAAAAGCCCGGCCTGCGCCGGGCTTTTGAAGCAACGCCATCAGGCTTCCGCAGCTACGGTGGCCGGTTCCGCCTGCTCCACCGGATACACGCTGACGCGCTTGCGGTTGTGACCGAACCGCTCGAACTTCACCCGGCCCTCGATCAGCGCGAACAGGGTGTCGTCCTTGCCCAGGCCGACATTCTTGCCCGGGTGGAACTTGGTTCCGCGCTGACGGACCAGGATGGAGCCCGCGGTCACCAGCTGGCCGTCCCCGCGCTTGACGCCCAGCCGCTTGGACTCGCTGTCGCGGCCGTTGCGCGTGCTGGAGACGCCCTTTTTGTGAGCAAACCGTTGCAGGTCGAACTTCAACATCTGCACGCACTCCCTTTCCGTCAGGATCAAGACTGGATCAAAACGGCGACGTGCTTGGGGTGGGCATCCGCCGTCTGCTGGACGCCGAAGACCATGCTGCGCAGGAGGAGGTCCACCTCCGCCGGGGCCCTCACCCCGGACGGCACCCGGCACTCGAGCGTCTCGCCGTCATCGTGCACCGACAGCGGGCACCCGAGCAGGACCTCGCAACTGTTGATCGCGTTGAGGACCAGGGCGCTCACCGCGGCGCAGACGATGTCCCGTCCCGCGGGTCCCGCTCCCGCGTGCCCGCGGACCGTGAATCGCCGGATGCGCCCGTCCCGTTCCTCCACATGAAGCCGGATCAACCGTTCCGCCGCCCCGCCTCAGGCCTGAATGGCTTCAATCTGCAGCTTGGTGTACGGTTGGCGGTGACCCTGCTTCTTGTGGTAATTCTTCTTCGGCTTGTACTTGAACACCACGATCTTCTCACCGCGGCCGTGCTCGAGCACCTTCGCGGATACACTCGCTCCCGCCACCGTAGGCGTGCCCACGCGCACACCGTCCTCGCCGCCGATGAAATACACCGTATCCAGCGTCACGGTGCTGCCAACCTCCGCGTCCAGCTTCTCGACGACAATCACGTCGCCCGCGGACACCTTGTACTGCTTGCCGCCTGTCTCGACAATGGCGTACATCGCCACGCCTCCTTCACTCAGACTCGCTGCCGGGGCACCCCGGGGGGTTTGATGGCCTGCGCCGCCCCGTCGCACGCGGTTGCAGTGCCGGCCCAAGCAGAGCATGGGCACAATACACTTTCGCTATCATAACACGAACGCGGGCGGGTGGCAATGTCAAGCGCGCCATCCCGCCCGCACATGTGTCAGGGTTTTCACGAGGGGTTCAGGGGCCGGCGGATCGACAACGGTCAGGTGCGGTCAAGCCAATCGCCGACCGGCTCCAACCACCGGCCTTCAAACACCGCCTGGAGCAGCTCATCCTCCTCCACCACCGCCGAGACCGCCCCGTGATCGTCCCGAACATAGATCAGGTGGTACCGATCCGGCGCAAACCGGCGCACCACGTCGCGGATGGACGTGCCGCGGCTGACCACCAGCGACCGGATGACCTCCGGCCGGCCGTGAACCTGGCGCCGCTTCGCGTCGAGAAAGCGGATCGTCTCCATGCTCAGGTCACGCCGGCCCGCCCAGGCGGTGACGAAGAGAAACAGTCCCAACACCAGCATCCCCAGGTGCGGGTAACCCGCCCACAGGGCCGCCGCCCCGAGGAGAAACAGCATGACGGCCAACCCCAGCGCCATGTGATACGCCTCCCTGGTGGCCGCTTCGTACCCGAGCACGCGCGATCGCGCCGCTCTCAGAATCCGCCCTCCGTCGAGCGGAAGCCCGGGGAGCAGATTGAACGTCACAATCCAGAGATTCCACTGCGACACGCGGTGAAAGTAGCCGTCGGACCACAGCCCGAGGGCGTGCATCCCGGCGGCGCAGGCCAGCAGCGCGAGGTTGACCGCGGGACCCGCGACGGCGATCAACGCCTCGTGGCGCGGTTCGAACCCGAGACCCCCGCGGCCGAGTTTTGCCACGCCACCGAACGGCAACAGCGTGATCTCCTCCACCTCGTATCCCAGCGCTTCGGCGGTGGCGGCATGCCCCAGCTCATGCAGCATCACCAGCGCGAACAGGACCAAAAGGTCCTGCCACAGACCGGCGTACACCGCGCCGGCCGCCAGCGCGAGAAACAGGGGATGAATCCGGATCCTGGCCGCCAGACCGCGCGCCGCACGGACCCGGCGCCAGACGCCGGCACCCCGGGGCAGGCTCATGCACCGCTCTCCGGAAATTGGATATCGTCGTGGGGATTGATGTAGGCGCCGTTTCGCTGCATGGCGAACCGCAGCACCGGATTCTCCCGCTGCGGCAGTCGTCCGATGACCTGACCCACCTGGACGGCCTGGCCCTCCTGGACGCTGACCGTCCCGAGACCACGGTACAGCGTGTTTCCAAGAGTGCCGTGCTGAAGGACGACCGTCCACCCATCGCCATCCTCGGTGACCTGCGACACCGTGCCGGTGCCCGCGGCGAGCACCGGTTCATTCGCGGTACCCGCGATCCAGATCTCCGGGTGATTTGGCCCGAAGTCCGCCTGGATGGTGCCGTTGAGCGGTGTGTGCAACCGAATCGCGCCCGTCGTCGACGTGTTCAAGAATGCGGGCAGGGCGATCCCATGGTCATCGAGGAACTGTTTCACGACCGGAACCGTGAGGTGGCTGTCATCCTGGGTGAACGCCAGCTGATACACGCGTCCAATCTCGTCCGCGAGGCCGCCCTGGTGTCCGTGCGCGTACAGCCCGGCCGCCACCAGGCCGATGGCGCACACGGTCTGCAGAAGCCACGTCCCGCCGCCCGCATTCGCCCCGCTCGATCCCTGCGTTCTCGGCGCGGATCGTCCGGATTGCGCGATGAACCGGCGGGCCGGCCTGCGCCCCAGGGTGCGGCGCCAGTTGGCCCCCTCGGCCTGTTGGAGACTCCCGTCCTCATCCAGAAAACCGTATGGGGAGACATCCCCGAGCCAGCGAACGCCATCCTCCCCTGCGGAAGGCGACCGCCCCGGCCGCCCTCCTTCGGCGGGTCCCTGCCGGCCGCCGCGAGGTTGAAACCAAGGATTTTCCTCCGTGAGATCCGGCGCCTCGGTTTCCGGCCGAACCGTCGCGGCATGCGGATGCCGCACCGGATCCTTCCAGGGCCAGATGGACTTGCGATCCGTCATACCCGCCCCTCCTCGCCTTCCTGTCTCTACATAGGTATGGACGAGGATAGACAAGTATGACCGGTCTCACCGGCGGCCGCCGATCAGCCGCTTCATCCGTCCCCAAAGCCCGGGTTCTTCGTCGAGGACCATCAGGGGGACCGAGTCGCCGAGGATGCGCCGCGCGATGTGCCGGTACGCGATGGCGGCCCGATGGTCGGGATGCATGACAATCGGCTCGCCCTTGATGTTGTTCTTGATGACCGCCTCCTCGTCGGGGATCACCCCGAGCAGGTCGATGGCGAGCACCTGCACGACCTCGTCGATGTCGAGCATGTCCCCCTGTTTGACCATTTTCGGGCGGATGCGGTTGATGACCAGCTTCGGCGACTTCAGATGGCTCGCCTCGAGCAGTCCGATGACGCGGTCCGCGTCCCGGACGGAGGCCGTCTCCGGCGTCGTCACCACGATCGCCTCGTCCGCCCCCGCGATGGCGACCTTGAAGCCGTGCTCGATGCCCGCGGGGCAGTCGATGAAGACGAAGTCGAACTGCTCCTTGAGCCGCATCACCATCTCGCGCACGCGATCCGGTTGCAGCGCCGACTTGTCCTTGGTCTGCGAGGCGGGCAGAACGGCCAGGTGGTCAAACCGCTTGTCCCGGATCAGCGCCTGTTCCAATCGGCATTCCCCGTTGGCCACATCCACGATGTCATAGATGATCCGGTTCTCCAGGCCCATGACCACGTCGAGATTGCGCAGGCCGATGTCCGTGTCCACCAGGCAGACCCGCTTGCCCATCAGGGCGAGCGCGGTACCGATGTTGGCGGTGGAAGTGGTCTTGCCGACGCCCCCCTTCCCGGAGGTGATCACAACGGCGGTGCCCATGGTTCGTCCCCCTCCCGCACGGATTGGCCCCCATCCCGATCTCCGCCCGCCCGGAGCGGTTCCTTGGAGCGCAGGGCCCCCGCGTACTGCATCTTGTCCACTGCCATCCCGTCCTCGGTCAGATACGCGAACTCCATGAAGGTCGACATCTTTCCGGCCGGCGACGGCGTCCACCCGACGACATTGGCGATTCGGACCTGAGTGGGCGAAAATTCGGCCGCGGCCACAATCGCCGTCTCGTCCCCGTGCACGCCGGCGTGGGCGAGCCCGCGCAGCCTTCCGAACACGTAGATGTCGCCCGCGGCCGTCACCTGTCCTCCGGGGTTGACATCGCCGACCACGACGACGTCCCCTTCAAAGTACAGGTCCTGTCCGGCCCGAACCGTGCCCTTGTGGATCACCTGCCGCATCGCCCGCACGGACGGCCGTTGTCCGTGCAGCGCCTGCCGCGCGGCCGTGTTCCCGCCCCACTCGCGGAGGAGGAAATTCTCCCGGGCCAAAAAGACCATCAGGAGTTCCCGCGCCTGCTCGGGCGTCAACTGGCGATCCCCGTAGTCGACCGCCACCGAAACCTGCGGTCCCTCGAAGAGCCCCGCCGAATCCCCGGTGAGCAACTCCTCGAGGCACCGCCGGACGTCCTCGTACGGACAGCGCTCATTCAAGAGGAACACGAGACCCTCCCGCGTTCCTTTGACAGCCACGGGAAGCCGCGCATCCGACTTCCCCTCGACGATCATTTTGACGGCCAATGACAACTCTCCTCCTGTGCACGGCGACAACGCAGCTGAAAATATTCGCCAGAACGGCGGAATCTCCTGCTGCCTAGGCGCCCTCGTCCTGGTCCGCCGCGAATCGCCGTCTGGGGCGATCGGACATCCAGCGCACCAACACCGGATACAGGATGAGCAGGGTCACCCCGTCGAGGATCATCTGTTGGAGCGTCAGGGCCAGCGCCACCCGCCAGGTGTAGGCGCTGACGCCGAACAGGCGCGTCATGCCGAAGGTCAGCCATTGAAAGGCGAACGCGGCGCACACGGTGACGACGAACGTGATGGCCACGTTGCGGTGGAGGAACTGGGAGAAGAAGACCGCTGAGAAATATCCGACGACCCCGTACGAGAAGGCGTACAGGCCCAGAAAGGAGCCGTAATTCGCATCCTGGATCACCCCGATGGCAACTCCCATCACCAGGGCCGCCCGCGGGCCGCGTGTGAGCGCGGCCACGGAGAGGACCACCAGCACGAGATCGGGCCGAACCTCGGACAACGGCGGAATCTGAAACCAGGTGGCCTGCAGGATCAGGGCCAACCACAACAAGGCGAAGGTGACCGCGTTTCTCATGACGCTCCCCCGGTGCGCGCGATGACGAACACCTCTTGCAGATAGTCGAGATCGGCCGCGGGCTGAACCAACGCGGATTGCGTCAGCCCCTGCGCACCCTGATGCACCTGTTCCACCGTTCCGATCACGATGCCCGCCGGGAAGATGTCGCTCAGGCCGGAGGTCACCACCGTGTCGCCCGCGCGCACCTGCGCCACCGGCGAGAGGAACGTCATGTCAAGACGTCCCGCTCCGGAGGCCGATCCGACGACGATGCCGAAGGGCTGCTCGGCCCCCTGCGCCTGCACGCGCGCCGATACCCCGTCCCCCACGCGCGTGTCGGTGATGAGGACGACCTTTGCGCTGTTGTCCGCCACCTGAGCGATGCGCCCGACCAGGCTGCCATCGGCGGACACGACGGCCATATCGCTCGCCACCCCCGCGGCGCGGCCGGCGTCGATGGTCATCCCGCTGTTCCACTGGCCCGGGTCGCGTCCGATGACCTGCGCCGGGATCAATCGAAACCTCGCCCCGGCCCCCTGTTTGTACCCCAGCATCTGCTTCAGGCGCGCGTTCTCCGCCTCGAGATCGGTGAGTTTGGCGCGCAGGGCGCTGTAGTTCTGCAGCTGCGCCTTGAGGGCCGCGTTCTCGCGATACATGTCGCGAAGGTCGTGGATCCCCTGCAGGAAGGCGGTGAGCTGGGCGGCCGGCCGGTAGAACACCCCGGCGACCGCGTTCTCCACGTCCATCAGGGCGCGCTCCGGCCAGGTGGCAACACGGCCGCGCACGGTCAAACCGGCGAACACCGTGACCACAATCAGCGCGGCCAACAAAATGAAAAGACGTCGATTCGTCAACAATCGGGACACCCGCATCCCTCTTCCTTATCAGGTCACTCGCCCGGTGGCGCGCCCGGCGGCCGGGGAGGTCCCCATCCTGCCCCGGCCTCCACGAGGCCCCTGCCGTTCCCTCCGGCGCCCTTCAGGCCCGCGACTGCGCCTTACGAGACAACGAACTGCGGCGTTTGTACAGGTCGTAGTTGTCCAGGGCCTTGCCCGTTCCGATGGCGACGCAATCCAGCGGATTCTCCGCCACAATGACCGGCATCCCGGTCTCCTCACTGAGCAGCGTGCTGAGATTCCGCAACAGCGCCCCACCGCCGGTCAGCACGATGCCTCGGTCCATGATGTCGGCCGCCAACTCGGGGGGCGATTTCTCCAAGGTCACCTTGACCGCGTCGATGATGGCCCGCACGGTGTCCGCGAGCGCCTCGCTGATCTCCGTGGAGGTGATGGTCAACGTCTTCGGCAGACCGGTGACCAGGTCGCGGCCTCGGATGTCCATCTCATCCACTTGGTCTCCCGCCATCGCGGTGCCGATGGTGATCTTCAACTCCTCCGCCGTGCGCTCGCCGATCATCAGATTGTACGTCTTCTTGATGTATTGAATGATGGCCTCATCCATCTCATCCCCGGCCACGCGGATGGACCGGCTGGTGACGATGCCCCCCAAAGAGATGATGGCCACCTCGGTGGTCCCGCCGCCGATGTCGACCACCATGCTGCCCGTCGGCTCACCCACCGGCAGTCCGGCGCCGATGGCCGCCGCCATCGGCTCCTCGATGGTCTGCGCGTGCTTGGCGCCCGCCTCGATGGCCGCGTCCTCGACCGCCCGTTTTTCGACGGCCGTGATCCCGGACGGCACCGAGATCATCACGCGCGGCTTGCCCGACCAGGCCGACTTGTTCTTCATCGCCTGTCGAATGAAATACCGCAGCATCGTCGCGGTGGTCTGGAAGTCGGCAATCACGCCGTCCTTCATGGGACGGACCGCCACGATGTTGCCGGGTGTGCGCCCGATCATCTGCTTGGCCTGGTCTCCCACCGCCTCGATGGCCCCGGTGTCGGTGCGGATGGCCACCACCGACGGCTCGCGAACCACAATTCCCTTGCCCTTCACATACACCAGCGTGTTGGCCGTGCCCAGATCCACGCCCATATCCCGACCGGAAAACATACTGACGACTCCTCTCAACGGTGGTTGCCCTTACCCGGCGTGCGGAGTGCTCTCACAGTATCCCAGCGCCCGCAGGCTGACAAACCGTCCATCCCCGACCACGATGTGATCCAGCACGTCGATGCCCAACAGCGCGCCCGCCTGGCACAATCGCCTCGTCACGGCGATGTCCTCCGGACTCGGGGTCGGATCCCCGCTCGGGTGGTTGTGCAGGCACAGCACGGCCGATGCGCTGCGCTTGACGGCGGGTTTGAAGATCTCGCGCGGGTGAACGATGGACGCGTCCAGGCTCCCGATGGATACCACTTCTTCTCCGATCACGCAGTGCTTTGTATCGAGGTGCAGAACCATGAAATGTTCCTTTTTAAGGTGCCTCAAGCGATCCATAACATACTCGGCAGCATCTTCTGCGCAACGGATCTGAAGGCGTGCGCGGGCCGGCCCCCGCACAATGCGGCGACCCAATTCCACCGCGGCGGCGATCTGCAGCGCCTTGGCCCGCCCGATGCCCGGGATGGCCATCAGCTCCTCGACCTGCGTGTCGAGCAGGCCGTACAGCCCGTCGACGTGATCGAGCACGCGCCTGGCCAATTCCACCACGGGCGTCTGGCGCGTGCCGGTTTGAAAGATGATCGCCAACAGCTCATCGTTTCGCAACGCCTGCGCCCCGCGCGCCAACAGGCGTTCGCGGGGGGCCTCCTCGTCTCGCCAGGTGTCCGGCAAACCGGTCTCGCGACGCATCGCATCCTCCGCCCTTCCCCGGGGTGTGGTTCTTCCACCACCTTAGCGGGAGGGTGGAGGATCGGGCAAATCCTATCGTACGACCGAGTGCGACAATTGCTAGCGAGATCGGCGAGCCACGAGATAACCGGCGACCACGCCCACGAGAGTCAGCCCGTTGACGCGCAGGGTCAGGTCCAGGGTGTAACGCAACACCCCCAGGTCCGCCGCCGGATGCCAGTTCACCTGCGTGGTCCTCGCCAAAAGCGGCACCTGATGCGCCAGAAGCTGCCCGGCCAGTGTCCCCAACACCGCACCGGCCGCGACGAACCCGGCCGCGCGCCAAAAAGGCTTGCGCACCCCAAGCCCCCTCCTTCACCGCGTTCGCGCGGTCCGGTACACCATTCGACAAGAATCGCGCGAGTCCTGCCCGATTTTATCGCGAATTGGTGAACGGCGTACCGCCCGCCGCGACCGCCGTCAGGGCGTCCAGGGCACGCAGCATGGCGAGCCGACTCTGTTGCGCGGACGATCCGCCGAGATCGCCCACCGCAGCGCGCAGGTTGTCGCGAAACGCCTCCAACCGGTCCCGGTACCCGGTCTCCGACAGCTCTGCCGCGCTGGGGGCCTTTCCGTCCGCCGTCTGCTGCGCCGTCTTCGCGTCCTGCCGCAGGCCGCCGTCCGACAAGGCCCCGGTGGCCGCGTGAAGACTGCCGACGGCGGCGGAGAGCCAATCGTCCACGCGCCGCACCGCGTCCTGGTTCGCCCCGGCGGGCGCGCGCACCGCATGGGCGTTCCAGCCGACGAACTCGACCGCCCCGTGCACCCCTTTTTGCTCCAACGCCTTGCGTTCGTCCTCCAGGCTCGACGGGCGCAGCGCCGCATCCACCCACAGCTGCACCGTGCTACCCGTGTGGACCACCGTCTGGATGCCCGCTTTGGCGAGTTCCTGCCGGCGCTTGTCCGCCTCCGCCTGCGTGCCGAACGATCCCGCCGCCAAGACATAAAGACGCACGGCGGGCACTTCGAGTTCAGGCCCCGCGACCGAAATCGTCGGAACCGCACCCGCCCCGGCGGCCTCGGCGGGCAGGGCCGAGGGCGTCCAATCCGGTTTCAGTTGATGAAACAGCACCATGCTCAGACAACCGAGCCCCATGCCGAAAACCAGTCCGGCTCGAAACGCGTCGCGCAACCCCAGACGCCTCCGCGATACCCGGCCACGCCGGCGCAGGCGACTTCGGCCCGCCGCCGCGGTCGCCGCGCGCCCCACCGCCGTGGCCGCCGCGCGCCCGGACGCGGCCGTGGCGGCACCATTCGATCCGGGCCATGGCGGACGCGGCCCGTCCGGACCCGGATCCGCCTCGCCCGGCGTCCACAGCCGATCCAACACATCCGCCAACCACAGGACACCGCGCTGCCAGCGACCCTCCCGCCCCGGCGCGGGACCGCGCTCGGACACCCCGGCCGCTCTTACCGGTTTGGAGGATCTCGGCGATCCGGGGGTTGCTCCGGGCCGCTGCGGACCATCGCCCTCATACCAGTGCCCCTCCCGATCCACCACCCACTGCCGCCCCCCGGCGCGGATGATGAGCGGCGGATCCTCGCGGCGCCGGGCTTGTCCAGTTCCGTCCGGCATGCGCATGGTGCCCCCTCCTCTCCGTTTCTCACCTGTCCCCATTCTATGAGGGAGGGGTGCGAAACATGAGAGGATCGTAGATACACTACGGGGCCCTGTCGGGCCCCGCCGGAATCACTCGATTTCGTAGACCGTGATGGTGCGCACACCCCACCGCTCGGCCTGCGCCTCGCTGCCGACACAGATGTCGATGCGGTTGCCGCGCACCGATCCGCCGGTATCCGCCGCCGTCACGACGCCCACCCCGGGGATGTACAGCTTCGTGCCGAGGGGAATCACCCGCGGATCGACCGCCACCACCCCCGGGGCCGCGGGTTGTCCGCTCGATGTCCGCCCGCCGGCCGCGTACGCGGTGGCCACGACGGTCAACGAACGACGAATCACGAGGCTCCCGACCCCGCGGGCGCTCAGGGTGAACGGGCGGGGCTTGGTTCCGACGAGGATCACCTCGTTGACCGGCTGCCGGACGACACGCCGCTCCACGGTCTGTCCCGCCCGGTGCCCATCCACGTACGTGTCGGTGGTCGTCTCCTCCAGCAATCCTTCCACACCATGCGTCAGCACCTTCTGCTGGCCCTCGTACAAACTGTCAGTCCGCTGGCGTATGGTCTGGAACGATATCGTCTGCTGTTTCACCGACACCCGCCGCTGCACCCGCTGCACATGGACCGTCATTCCGTCCGCCAGGGGCGTGTCCGGCGCGAGGTCCACCCTGTCGTCCGGGCCGAGGCGCACCCGCTGCTCCTGGAGGAATTCGCCAACCGTTCCCGCGAACGTCTCCAACGCGCTCCGCCTGGGACCGTCCAACAGCGTCACGGTCTTCGGATGGATGACCTCAACGGTCATCCCGTCCGTCACGGGCGTGTCCGGCCCGGGCGACAACCGCACTCCCTCCGGCAGGGAGACATCGTGCGCGTTCAGAAACTGGCCGACCGTGCTCGATCCCCAGCCGTGCAGGGTCTGCCGGTGCCCGTGATCCACCACGGTGACGGTCTTGTACGCGCGCGCCCCCCCGATGCCCGCCGTTCCCAACAAAGCCGCCGCGGCGGCCGACGCATACCACACCTTCGACTTTGCAATCCGCACCCCATCACCCCTTGGTGTTTTCTGTGAAGAGGTGGTTCATCAAAGCAGGTTTGCTACAGTATATCGGATCTCGCAAAAAATTGCAAATGAAACCAGCCCGTCCACGCCCCTTCACGGGACCCGGACGGGCTGCGGCATGGGTTGAAACGCCAGCCCCGCCAGCAAATTGGCCGATCCGCCGATGGCATCCGCGTACCCGGGACTCCACGCGGGCGGATGCTCTAATGCGGCCGGATGAAACACCACCACCAGGCGCCGCGACAGGTCGCTCGCATCCGTCGTTTGAACCACGCCGGAGCTCGCCGTCTGGGACTGGCCAACGACGCCATCGAGCACCACACTCTGACCGCTCACCGAACCCAGCACCCGGTAATCCCCTGTGGTCCCGTTGAGAAACACGTCGCCCCCAGCGTGCAGCATGGCATACAGGGTGACCGGCCGACTCGCCGTCCGTCCAGATATCCCCGGCGCCGGGGACACGGTGAGATCCCCGCCGGTGTACAGAACCCAGGGATGGTCTGCGGTGGCCCCGACACCCGCGGCGGGCGGATCGACCGTCGTCCATCCCTGCACATAGATGGCGGCCGTTGTGTCGAGCACCCCTTGGACGGTGAGATTCCCCGTGACATACAGGGGGCCCGTCAGGTGCAACACGGCGCCTGGCGGGATGGTCAGATCCCCCTGAAAGTACAGCGGCCCGTTCACCGTGGTCGATCCGCTGACCGCATACGCTCCCCCAAGTCCTTTGGGCGGCTTGTACGTAACCACGCCCCCGCCCGGCGGCAGCGGGTCTCCCTGCTGGACGGTGTATCCCTTTTTGTTGACGGCCTGCGCGGCGGACTGGATGGCGGAGGCATACGTTTGAATCACCTGGCCGACCGCTCCGGCCGGTGAAGTGACGGTGCTCTGCGCTGCCAGATGGCTTCCTGTGACGAAGGACGCCAGCCCGCCAGCGCTCACCGCCTGCGGATTGTACCAGCCGGTGCCATCGGTGCGAAACAGCGTCGGGGACTGGGGCGTCAGCTGAGACGCAAACCGCGTCACAGCATAGATGGCAGGCGCCGACCAGATGGTTCCCGCGTCCCACTGAGGCAGCGCGGCGGGTTCCCCCCCGGGCGGCTCGGCAGCCATCAGGAGCGGTTGGCCGAGGTCGCTCACGTACGAACCGCTCCCCGCGGAGGTAGAAACCGCCGCCCACGCCGACGGATGGAGATACAGGGCGCGGCCCGCCGCCAGACGTCCCTGCACCTCAGGCGCCCCGAGGAAAAAGACATTCTGGTCCGCCATCACCGCACACCCGTCGGCGGGCAGCGCGTTGGAAAGGGTCAGCACCGTCTGCAACGTCTCCGTCACCGATCCCCGGGTCGCCGTCGCTTGAAGGATGAAATTCTGATACCAGTACCCGGAAGTTCCACTGGGCGCCTGCGCGCCGGACGCCAGGTTGCCGTTCGCTGCGTCCTCGAGCACCTGCAGGGACACCTGAACCGGCTGCCCCCGAAACATGGACGGGAAGGACATGTTCACCGCCCACCACTGCAAAAATTGAACGGCCCCCCAGGCATCGGAGGGCCGCTGAAATCCGTCCGGAAACAGGGCCTCCACCACATCCCAATCCGCCACCAGCTCATCGTACGCCGCCAAAAGGGCGCTGCGCGCATCGGCGAGCGCCTGTGCACTGTCCATGGACCGCTTGGAGGCGGTCATCTCCTGGGCCGATGCCGCGAGCAGCGCGGTGAGCATGACGCTGAGGATGGTGATGGCCGCCAGGACCGTCACCAGGGTCGATCCCGTCTCCCTCCGCCGCACCTCAATTCCCCCCGCCGATGGCGTACGTGGCATCCCAATCCGCCGCGGCAGACGTCACCGAGGAACCGATGGACACCGCGTGCCAGTGAATGGTGACGAGCGACCCCTGCACGGAGAAGGTCGTGCCGGCAAGCGTCATGGCGGGCAGCGCCCAGGTGCGCACCACGGGCGGTGCAGCACCACCCGCAGGGGTGGTCGTCACCTGCAACTGTGTCACCGGTTGTCCCCCCGACACGCCTGCCGAAATCAGGCGGATGGCGACGGTGCCCCCATCCACGGTGTCGCACACCACCTGGCTCGCATCCCAACTGCGGACATCAAGGGCGTTTTGCAGCGTGTCCGCCACAAACTGCTGCATCGACGACAGCCCGGTCTGAACGACGTCGCGCCCCACCACCTCGGGCAACGTCCGACCCTCCAGATGAAGGGCCGCCATCACGCCCCCGGCCATCAGGACGGCGAGGACGAGGGCGGCCAACAGTTCAATGAACGTCACGCCCGCACGCGCATCCTGGGCGTGGCGCGATGGGATGCCGCACCGCACGTGACCTCCTCCTCCCCGCCCGCATCGGCCATCCCCCCCGCGCCCATGCGCTCACACGAGGTGGGGGGTGTGAGTCCACTCGCGCACCACACACCGTCGGCCATCCCCGCGGATATGCGCTCACTGCGGAAACAGCTGGGTCAATGCAACAGAGCCCTGCACCTGCCGGTGTAGGACACTGGTGGTCCAGGTCACGGTCACCTGGGCCGCCACCGGGGGTGGCGGGCGGTCATCCGCACCGCCCGATCCGCCCCCGAGACCCCATCGAAACATGCTGAGCAAGGCCGGCCACGACCACGGAGACGGGCTCGCGTACGGAGGCGGATCGGAGGCGATGGACGGCGTCACCGTGTAGGTCACCCGGTCCACGGTGCGCACGTAGGGCCCCTCGGCGATCACGGTCTGCGCGCCCTGTTCCGACATGCGCGCCAGCGATTCTTCCGCCAGGGAGAGGGCCGTGCGACGTTCCACGTCGAGTGCGGCCTGGGTGTGCACCCCGTCGACCAGAGCCACCAGGGCGGTCATGAACACGCCGAGCGCCACCACCGCCGCCAGCACCTCGATGAGGGTGAATCCGCCGTCGCCACGGCTCGGCCGGACGCGCATCCGGCTCACCCCCCGTACGGAAACCGCAGGTCGAGGTGCGCCGAGATGGCATCTCCGCTCTGCGCCGTGACCTGGACCGACACAACCTCACACCAGCGGCCGCCCGTCTGAAGGCGATCGATGAAATCGAGCACCCCGGCCCGCGGCCCGGTCGCGGTCAGGGAGACGGTCACGGCCGTCCGCGCCCCCGTCCCCGCCGCGGATCCCGCGCCCGCGGAGGCTCCCTGACCATTGGCCCCCGCGGCACCCGTCGAGCGGACGATGGCGGACGATGCATCCCCCAGCTGCACATCCTCGATGTGCACCCGGGCCTGGCTCGCAGCGGCGGTCAGTTCGTCCATCAGGCCGGGTTCGTCCGCGTCGGCGGGGATGGGCGGGGCCGTCGCCGTCCCATTCGCCGTCGCGCCCCGGATCTGCTGTTGGAGGCGGACCACCTCGACCTGCGCGGCGCCGAGCTGGCGCCGGGCGGCCGTCAGGTTCTCCTCCGCGCGGCTGGCCTGCCGCGCCAAGACCGCGTAACCCGCCGCAGTCACCGCGGTGATGGCCGCCAACACGATGAGGCCCGCCCGCGTCCGCCATCCCGCCATCCCGTCACCTCCCGCCCTTCTTCACGGGTTCGCCGCGGCCAAGCCTCGCACCACCAGGGTGAACCCGTAACCTCCGGCCGCCGCGTGCACCTCCCCCACCCACACCTGCGGCTTTTGCGGCAACCCCAGCCAACGCCGTTGATACGCCGTCACCGCCTCGATGGAGGGGGCCGTCCCCGCGAGGGTCAGCTGGCCGCCGTTCCAATCGGCCGACACCAGCGCCACGCCCGTGGGTGCCAGGGACCAGGCCTGCCGGAGCATCGGCGCCACCCGGATCATCTTTTCATAGACCGAAGCCTGCCGGAGCTGGGTCTGGAGCGCGCTCCACTGCCGGGAAAGGGACGTCGACTCGGCGGACACGCCCGCCAATTCGGTGCGGACATTCGCCTCCAGCGCCCGCGTCCGCTGCGTCTCTTGCCACCGTGTCCACCCCAGCGCGGTGAGCCCCACCGCGCCCAGGCAGAGCGCTCCCGCCAACAGCAGCATCAGGGCCGACCGATGCCGGGCCAGGGCCGATTCGCGCGGCATCAGGTCGATGTTCATGAGCCCCTGGCCGCCCGACCGTGCGACCGCCCTCACCGGGATCCGCCTTTCAGGGCGAGACCGGCCGCCGTCGCGTACCGCTCCGCCGGCAGGTGAAGCACCGGCCGTCCGGCCGTCACCTCGATGGGCAGCGCCGTCACGGGAAGGCCGGCGAGCGATTCGAACCGCCGCACCGCCTCCGCCTCCTGAAGGGCCTCGCCCGACAACCACACCCCGTCCACCGGCGTCTCCCGGCCCGCCAGGTTGAATTGGAAGAACTGTGTCACCCGTTCCACCTCGTACACGATGTCCGCCATCCGGGCCGGCCAATCCGGGGGCGATTCGCCGTTCCACGCGTGCTCGATGGTGCGCAGAAAGTACAGCGCGCCGTTCGCGACAATCCCAATGGTGGTGTCGGCCGGATCCATGTGCACCAACACATGCACGCCCGGCGTCCTCCAGGCCATGGCGCCCGCCACCCGCAGGCGGGCCAGCGGCGCGATGTCGACGGCCGCCGGCACCAGCCCCGCGGCCCGCACCAACGCCAGGCCGCGCTCGACGTAGGTGCGGGAGGCCGCCACCACCAACACCGCCCCGACCCCTTCCTCCGATTCCCCGAGCGGGGGGACGCGCACCGCGTCGAACACCGGATCGTCAAACGGCAACAAGACGGTGCTCCCCAGCTCCAAGGCCACCGCCCGCCGCAGCTGCCGCTCCGGCATCGGCGGCAGGTGCAGCAGCCGGACCGTCACCCGGTCGGCGGGCA
>NZ_JAIMAV010000128.1 GCF_023511815.1 Alicyclobacillus sp. | reverse complement strand
GCCTGCGGAACCCTAGGCGCGCTTTCACTCGTAGTCAGGCGATTTACGGTCGCCTGGTAGAGACTTGCGGGCCATATTCCCGCGATTATACGAGCTTCGATGCGGTTGTCGGTCACGTTCAACGTACCAGATCCCCCGCACAGGGGCAAGAGGAAAATTCTCGGCACACGGACGAGCGGACGGCATCCGTGTGCTCAACTTTGAGCACCTGACCGGTCGGTGATCGCCGAAATTTCGGCACACGAGAGGGGGATGGGACCGCGGGCAAGGCGCGCTTTTGTTGGCATGCGGATTGCTGTGAATATTCGGCGAAGGGATTTTCCCCCGAAGGATGGTCTTCACTGCACGGAATGCCTCCGTCCGATCGGCGGAGCCAGGGAGGTGAGCGCAATGAACGGACGCGCGCTGGGGGTGCATCGGGTGCTGGAGCCCGTCGGCGCGCTGCCGCAGGCGGCGTGGCGCGTCGACAACACACCCGTGTGCGGCGAGGACGAGATCCTCATTGAGGTGGAGCGGCTGCACGTCGACGCGGCGTCGTTCGCGCAGATGCGCGCGGAGGCGGGCGAGGACGCGGCCGGCGTGGCGGAGATGGTGGAGCGAATCGTGCGGCAACGCGGGAAGCTGCACAATCCGGTGACGGGATCGGGCGGCATGCTCATCGGCCGCGTGGCGGCGGTCGGCAGCGCACTCGTCGCCGGCGCGCGGGGGCCTCGGGTGGGCGAGCGGATTGCCACGTTGGTGTCGTTGTCGCTGACGCCGCTTTGGTTGGAGCGGGTGGAGCGCGTTCACATGACGACGGGCCAGGTGGACGTGAGGGGGAAGGCCGTGCTGTTCGCGAGCGGACTGTACGCGCCCATGCCCCCCGACCTCCCGGACGGGGTGTCGCTCGCGCTCTTCGACGTCTGCGGCGCCCCGGCACAGACCGCGCGCCGGGTTCGCCCGGGGGACGCGGTGGTGGTGCTCGGCGCGGGGGGAAAGGCCGGTTCACTGGCGCTCCGCCAGGCGCGGCTGTCGGCGGGCCATGGGCGCATCGTCGCGGTGGAGCCGGATGAGGCCGCCTGCCACCGCCTCCGGGCCTGGGGGTGGGCGGACGCGGTGCTCCGGTTGGACGCGCGCGATCCGTTGGCGGTTGCGGACGCGGTGGCAACGGCCCTCCAGGCCGGTGAGCGATCGCGGATCGAGCCGATGTGTTCACCCGCCGAAGGAGGGGAACCGCGCGAAGGAGGGGAAGCGCCCCAAGGAGGGGGAGCACCTGAAGGCGGGGAACCGCGCGAAGGCCCGCCGGCCTGGGGCTCGCCGGCCCGGGGTCGGGGTGAGGGTGCGTCCGACGGGGCGGACGTGGTGATCAACTGCGTCAGCGCGCCGGGGACGGAGATGGCGTCCATCCTCTGCGCGCGGGACGGAGGCACGGTGCTTTTCTTCGGGATGGCGACCAGTTTCACCGCCGCCGCGCTGGGCGCGGAGGGGGTGGGCAAGGATGTCCGGTTGGAGATTGGCAACGGGTATTGCCGCGGGCACGCCGAACTGGCGTTGCACCTGGTGCGCGACACCCCGGAGCTGTTGGATTGGTTTCGGCAACGCTACGGCGATTGAGCACGGCGGGCGGAGCCAACCGTCCGCGGAGGAATTGGGAAGGAGGCGTTTCCCGTGAGTGTGGCGGAATCTCGGCTGAGCCATCGGTATGGGAAGAAGCAGCGGCATTTCCGCGAGATCGAACTTTGGAAAGATGTCACCGACGAGCAGTGGAACGACTGGAAGTGGCAGCTGACGCACACGGTGAACAAATTGGAGGACCTGAAAAAGGTCATTCACCTGACACCGGAGGAGGAGGCGGGGGTGGCCCGGGTCCGCGAGTCCATCCCGCTTCGCATCACGCCCTACTACGCGATGCTGATGGATCCCGATGACCCGCACTGCCCCATCCGCATGCAGGCCGTCCCGTTGTCGAACGAGATGCAGCGATCCCCGTGGGACATGGAGGACCCGCTCGACGAAGACGGCGACGCTCCGGTGCTGGGGCTCACGCACCGCTATCCCGACCGGGTGCTGTTTCTCATCACCAACCAGTGCTCGATGTACTGCCGCCACTGCACCCGCCGGCGGTTCTCCGGCCAGGTCGGCCACGCGGTGCCGAAGCCGCAGCTCGACGCGTGCATCGACTACATCCGGCGCACGCCGCAGGTGCGCGACGTGTTGCTCTCGGGCGGCGACGGCCTGCTCGTCAATGACCGAATTTTGGAATACATCCTGAAGGAGCTGCGGGCCATCCCGCATGTCGAGATCATCCGCATCGGGACGCGCGCGCCGGTGGTGTTCCCGCAGCGGATCACCGACAACCTGTGTCAGATCCTGCGCAGGTATCATCCCATTTGGTTGAACACGCACTTCAACCACCCGGACGAGATCACCCCCGAGGCGGCCGCCGCCTGCGAGAAGCTGGCGGACGCCGGGGTGCCGGTGGGCAACCAGACGGTGCTGTTGCGCGGGGTCAACGACTGCGTGCACATCATGAAGAAGCTGATGCATGAGCTGGTCAAGATCCGCGTGCGGCCGTACTACCTGTACCAGTGCGACCTCTCGGAGGGCATCGAGCACTTCCGCACCAGCGTCGCCAAGGGCATCGAGATCATGGAGCAGTTGCGCGGGCACACCTCCGGATACGCCATCCCGACCTTCGTCGTCGACTGCCCCGGCGGGGGCGGCAAGATCCCAGTCGGGCCGCAGTATCTGATTTCGCAGGGGCACGGCAAGGTGGTGCTGCGGAACTTCGAGGGCGTCATCTCGACGTACCACGAGCCCATCTACGAAGATCAGGGCTGCCCGCCGAGCTGCACGCACGATCACGCCCGCGACGACGAGGAGCTCATCGGCGTGGCGCGCCTGTTGAACGACGTCCAGCTGGCGCTGGAGCCGAAGGGACTGAAGCGGCTGGAGCGCCGGGGGCGGTGAGGTGGTGTGGGGGATGGGGCTGGTTGACCGTGCCCTGGCGCGCGGGTGGCATCGCATCGCGTTCATCGGGGCCAGCAAGCACGCGGGAAAGACCACGGCGATGAACCGGGCCATCCGCGAGGCGGTCTCCGGGAGTCGCCGACATCCGGATGCCCTTCCCCTGGGCCTTTGCAGCATCGGACTGGACGGAGAACGGATGGACACCGTGCTGGGCGTGCCCAAACCGGCCGTCGTCGCCCCGACGGGGACGCTGGTGGCATCCGCGGAGCAGGCCCTCATGCAATCGGAAGCCGTGTTGGAGTGGCTGGAGGTGCTGAACATCTCATCGCCCCTCGGTCCGGTCGCCATCGTGCGGGTGCTGGAGGAAGGGGCGGTCACCCTGGCCGGGGTTCGTCAGCGAGCGCACGTGCGAAGGGTCCTGGAGCGGCTCTCGGACCACGGGGCGCGGCTGTGCCTGGTCGATGGGGCGTTCGATCGCGCCGCCGCCGCCATCCCCGGCCTCGTCGACGCGGCCGTCCTGGCCGTAAGCCCGGTCATCGGCCGCACCCCGGCGCAGGTGGCGGAGGCGGTCGCTCCGCTGATTCAGCGCTTCGCGTTGCCGCCTTTGGACGGGGCGGTCCGCGCGGCTCTGGCGGGTGTCCGGGAACGCGGCGAGATCGGCGTGTGGCGCGCCGGCGGGGCGGTGCAGACCTGGCCCAGGCACGCGTTGGTCCTGCCATCCATCACGCGACCGGGCGCATCTTCGGGCGAGTTGGCCGGGGGCGTGCCCGGCCGGGATGGGCGCTCCCCCGAAGTTCACGACCGGGATGGATATTTCGTTGAAGGACGAGGATGGCCCGCGGACGCGCGCGTGGTGTACGTGCCGGGGGCGGTGACCGACCGGGTGATGACGGCCCTGATGGCGCTGGCGGGCGCACACGGCGGGGAGGTCGGTGCGCACGGAGAGCCCGGAACCGTGTGCCTGGTCGCCGATCACCCCGTGCACGTCTTCGCCTCCGCACGGGCGCTGCGGGACTGGTACGCCGCCGGGCACGAGGTGCGTGTGTGGACCGAGCTCCCGCTGCTCGCCATCGCGGCCAATCCGCATCACATCCTCGGCTGGGACCTGCCGCGCGCGGAGTTTCTGGCCGCGCTGCGGGCCGTGGCGGGGGATGTGCCCGTGATCGACGCGAACGCGTGAAGTTGCCGGGGGAATGGTTCGGAGGCACTCACCGAGGATCACACCGGATATGTGCGGGACATGTCGCAGGGGGGATGTGGATGGGGGCGGTTGCGTTTCTGGATGACGTCACGGCCCAGTGCCTGGGGTGGCCGGCGATATGGGCGGCGTGGGCCCCGGTGACCCCGTACGGGCGGGCGCGGAAGGCGGCCGCGGGACCCTTTCTGCCCGGCGAGGAGACCGCCTGGGAGAAGGCCCTGTCACAACTGCGGGGCGATCTGGAAGGTGTCTCGGACGAGACGCTCGCCAGGGTTCGCGAGCACCTGCGGGAGTTGCCGGACGTGTCGGACATCCTCGCCGCGCTGCGCCATCCCGGCTACGTTCTGACCGCCGCCGCCGCCCTGGCGCTCAAGACGTTT
>NZ_JAIMAV010000127.1 GCF_023511815.1 Alicyclobacillus sp. | reverse complement strand
CCGACAGGCGATCGCCCTGGCCGCCGGCGGCCGGATCCCCCGCCGGCCGCCATTCCTTCATCCCTGCCACTGCCGCCTCACCTCCTGCAGAATCTCTTCCACCGTGGAAAAGCGCGTCCCGTACGCCAGCTTCGGCCGCGCGATCACCACGACGTCAATGCCCATATCCACGGCCGCTTGCACCTTCTCGTCCACCGCTCCCGCGTCCCCCGATTCCTTGGTGATCATGAGGGTGGTGCCGAAGTGGCGAAACAGGGCCTGATTGAGCTCGTACGAGAACGGCCCCAGCATCGCGACGATGTCGCGGTGGCTGATGCCGAGCGCTTCGCACTGCGCCATGTTGTCGATCCGCGGCAACAGCCGCACCACCATCCGAATGCCGGGCTGTCCGTACAGGCGTTTGGCGAACAGCGCCAGCGTCTTGCCGCCTGTCGCGAGAAACACGCTGCCCTTGCGCTCGTACGCCACCTCCGCGGCGGCCTCGTAGGTGTCGACGACGGTGATGCGCTGAAGCCCCTCGAACGACTTCTCCGCGCGCTCGTAGCGCACGTACGGGATCCCCGCGGCCTTCGCGGCGGCCATCGCGGTGCGGTGCGCCTCCTCGGCGAACGGGTGGCTCGCGTCGACCAAGAGACGAGCGCCGATGTTCTGAAGGAGGGATTGCATGCCGGCGGGATCGAGCCGCCCCACGCGCGCCTCCAGCCCCGCCTGGCGCAGGCTCTCCGCGGCGCTGTCGGTGACGACGCTGCAGAGCACCGGATAACCCGCGTCGCGAAGCGCCACGGCCAGCGCACGGGCGTCGCTCGTGCCGGCGAGGAAGAAGATCACCGCCCATCCCCCCTGTGCAGGGCCCACGGCTCGTTCTCCGGCTTCAGTCGCTCGCCAGGCCGAAGCCGCTGCTGGGCGGCGACGAGGTCGTACTTGCGCTGGTAACCGCGCGGGGTGATCATCAGGCCGCCGTGCCAGAAGGTGCTGGAGTTGCCGATGAGAACGGTGGTGAGCATGCCGATGTCGTGATCGAGCATGTCCTGCAGCGTCGTGCGCACAATGGCCTGGCGCTTGCGGTACGCGCTCTTGACGAGGCCGACGGGGGTCTGCGGGTCCCGGTGCTTGAGCAGGATGCGCTGCGTCTCGACAATCTGCTGCGTCCGCCGGCCGCTGGCCGGGTTGTACAGGGCGATCACGAAGTCCGCCTGCGCGGCCGCCTCGATGCGGCGGGCGATGACGTCCCACGGGGTGAGGTGATCGCTCAGGCTGATTGTGCAGGCGTCGTGCATGATGGGCGCGCCGAGCAGGGCCGCGCAGGAGTGGATGGCGGAGACGCCGGGGATGACCTCGACCTCGGGATCGTCCCCTTCGGACCACCCGCGCTCGATGAGGACCTCGTACACGAGGCCGGCCATGCCATACACCCCGGCGTCGCCGCTGGACACGACGGCGACGATGCGCCCGCGCTGCGCGAGGTCGGCGGCCGCCTGGGCGCGGCTGACCTCCTCGGTCATGCCGGTGCGGATGACCTCCTTGCCTTCAATCAGGTCCCGCACCAGGTCGATGTAGGTGTTGTAACCGATGACGGCATCGCTTTCCGCGATGGCCTGCCGGGCGCGGAAGGTCATGTGATCCGCGCTGCCCGGCCCGAAACCGACGACGAAAATCTTGCCCACAGGGGTTCCTCCTCTCAGGGACGGTCAGGATCGGTCGCGGGAATGGGGGTGGCACGGACAGCCCCGGCGACGGCGGCGGTGGTCACCGCCGTGGGGGCGCCGCGGCCTGCGGTGCGGCCGCGGCGGGAGGCGGCGCGGTCCGTGGCGCCCCGGCTTGTGGCGCCCCGGCTTGTGGCGCCCCGGCTTGTGGCGCCACGGGCGGCGCAGGGGAAAACCACGCCAGGTGCTCCGCGAGCCGGGCCACCGGTCCGATGACGACCACGGCGGGGGCCCGGATGCCCGCACGCCGAACCGCCGCGTCGATCTCCCCGAGTGTGGTCACCACACTCCGCTGCCGCTGGGTTGTCCCGGACGCGATGACGGCGGCGGGCGTCTCCCGATCCCGCCCGGCCGCAATCAGCCTTTCGACGATACCGGCCAGGTGCCCGACGCCCATCAGGATCACCAGCGTCTGCTCGCTCCGGGCGAGAACATCCCACGCCACCCCGGTGGAGTGCAGCGCCTCATGGCCGGTGACGACGGTGAAGCCGGTGGCCAGCCCGCGGTACGTCAGGGGGATGCCGGCGTACGCCGGGACGGCGACGGCGGAGCTGACGCCCGGCACAATCTCGAACGGGATGCCATGCTGGCGCAGCACCGTCGCCTCCTCGCCGCCGCGGCCGAAGACGAACGGATCGCCCCCCTTCAGGCGGACCACCGTCCGCCCGGCCTGGGCGTGCCGGATCATCAGCCGGTGGATCTCCGCCTGCCGCGGGTCAGGTTCGCGCGTGGCGTCGGCGAGCGTGTGGTGGCGGGTGATGCCGCCGGGCGCGTGGCGCAGGGCGTCGGGGAGCGCCTGGCGCAGGGTGTCGCCGAGCCCGTGGCGCGTGACCGCGCCGGGCGCGCCGTACGTGGCGTCGGCGGGTCGGAGGCCGGCGTCCATCATTGGCATCGCCGCCGCCACGCCCCCTCGATCGGCCGCCACCGCCACAGCCAGGCTCGCCCCGCTCTCCACCTCCTTGCCGACGTAGACGCGTTCCGCGCCGGGGCGCGCGAACGCAAGCACCTCCGGGGAGACGAGGCGGTCGTACAGGACCACGTCCGCCGCCTCCAGGCAGGCGCGGCCTTTGAGCGTCAAAAGCCCCGGGTCCCCCGGCCCGGCGCCGACCAGATACACCTTCCCGCTCATGCGCCACCCCCGCCCGCGTGCGCGTGTTGCGCGTGATCGTGGTCGTGGCCGTGGGTGTGGACGTGGTCGTGGTGTGCCGCCCGGCGATAGACGCAGAAGTCGCAGTTCATGGGTGCCACACCGGTGGCCGCTTCGACGACGCGATCGATCACGACGTCCACCAACCCGTCATCCTCCCCAAGCGGCCGCCCCATGCACATGGGCACATCCGGGTGTTCGGCCTGCAACTCGGTGAGCAGTCGCTCCATGCGCTTGAGCAGCACACCCGTGAAAAGGAAGTACGGGACGACCACCACGCGCCTGGCGCCGAGCCGAATCGCCCGCCGCACCCCCTCCGGCAGGCGCGGCGCTGTGATGCCGCTGAAACAGACCTCCACGGTCAGGACACCAGTGCGCTCCCACAGCATCCGGGCCAGCTTGTAGAGGTCGCCGTTGGCGTCGGGATCGCTGCTGCCCCGGCCGAGGAGCACGATGGCGGTGGCGTCCATCCCGTGGGCGAGGTCGTGCGCGTGCCCCGGCGTGGCGCACGTGGTGGATGCGGCCGGGGGGATGCCGGGGTCCGCGGTGGGTGCGGCCGGGGGCGTGCCGGGGCCCGGGGCGAGTGCGGCCGTGGGTGTGCCGAGGCCCGCGGTGGGTGCGGCCGTGGGCATGCCGGGGCCCGCGGTGCGCCTGGCCGTCGGTGTGCCGAGGCCCGGGGCGGGTGCGGCCGTGGGCATGCCGGGGCCCGCGGTGGGCCGGTTGGTTCCACTGATGGCCGGGGGGATCAGGCTGTTCAATGCGGTGCGGAACCGGTCTTCCAGCAGGTCCAGCACTCGTTCGTGCATGCCCACATTGCGCCCGTATACGATGGACAGGCCTGGGTGATGGCGACGTGCGTGATCGAGCAATTCCGGGATTTCCAACTTCACGTGCGACGCCGCGAGCAGGATGACCGGCACGGCGATCACCCGCTCCGATCCCGCCGCCGCACAGTTCCTCACACCGCTGGGTACGTCGGGATCGGCGAGTTCAAGAAAACACGTCTCCACATTCGCCCGATTGAGCCGTTGCATGGCGTCCATGGCAACACCGCTCTGCAACCGCGCCTGCACCCGCCGGGCGAATGCGAGGAATGCCTGATTGCCCTCCTCATCCCGACTTCCGTGACCAATCAACAGCACCGTCTCCCTCACCGGGCAACACCTCCCCCTGTACGGGTCTGGGTCTCCGTCCGTTCGCCACGCTCACGACTTGTTCGTCGACAACCCGACGATGGCCATCAAAAAAGGCACCCTCGGACATCCGAAAGGTGCCTGTCGATTGCACGGGACAACGCAATCGCGCGCAACACCTCCCTATCGACCGTAGGTTCAGCGGTGTTCTCAGAAGAGGCAGGTCTCCTGGCTCAGGTTCAACACCGGCGGCGCCCTTCCCAAGTCATCGACTCAGTGGCTACGCGCCGCGGCTCCCCTTTACAGTGGCGGGACCGCACCGGATTCTCACCGGTTTCCCTATTAAGCCCACCCGTGAGTGGGCACCCCTTCCGGGATATTCAATTCCACCGGGTACAAGACCAGTGTATGGCTATGATAGCCCTTCTAGTACAAGAGATGCAAGCGTTGGCAGCGAAGATGAGAGTGATGGGGGGGTGGGTTGAGCGGTGGGACGGGGGCGGGGTGGGGTTGCACGGGAGGGGGAGGGTGTGGGTGTGCGGGCAGGAACGAGGA
>NZ_JAIMAV010000126.1 GCF_023511815.1 Alicyclobacillus sp. | reverse complement strand
TGCGCCCGGAGAGATTCGAACTCCCGACCTCTTGATTCGTAGTCAAGCACTCTATCCAACTGAGCTACGGGCGCATGTGCTTTGCACTTCTCATTTCACTTCATCGCCTCGACCGCCGGGCTCGTTTGCCGTGTCAGCCGAGCGACAAGGCTTATTATACGGACGCCCCTCGCAGAATGCAACCCCTTTTTTCGAGGAAATTCATTCCTTTTTCATCCCGCTTCTCGGGCACACGAAGAGCCCCGCCGTAGCGGGGCTCCGCGCCTCGCGATATTTTCGCGTTCCAACATTAATGGTATACTAAAGACACACCGATGGCATGTGAAGCAAAGCAGCCTCACGGTGCCGTGCGCAGGTGGTCAGCGCAGCGGTCCAGACAGGTGCTGCTCCGCGAAGGCCACCAGTCGTTTGGTGATCTCCCCGCCGACGGACCCGTTCTCACGAGAGGTCGTCTCGCCGCCCAGGTTCACCCCGAACTCGGCCGCGATCTCATACTTCATCTGTTCCAACGCATTGCCCACCTGTGGAGTCACATACTGATTCCGATTCGGCATCCTGATCATCCTCCTCTTTGGTTGGGTGCAATTGTAGTATCCGCGCCCTCGCGCGGCTTATGCGCGACCGCGGCACCCACTCCGTCACAGGTGGACATGCGTCACATGAAATCTGTGAAAAGGGGGCAACCGAATGACCGTGAACACCGCGATTTCTGCAGAAGGAGCCGAACCCGTCTTGCACACCAAACGCAGACGCCGAATGAAGATCATCCAGCGCGTGGTGATGATGCTCCTCGGTGCGATGCTCGCCGCCGTTGGACTGGAGGAGTTTCTCATCCCCAACGACATCATCGACGGCGGCATCACCGGCATCTCCATCATCCTGTCGCACGTCACCGGCATCCGCCTGGGGATCTTTCTGTTCGTCCTCAACCTCCCGTTTCTCATCGTCGGTTATCAACAGATTGGACGCACGTTCGCGTGGTCGACGCTGTTCTCCATCGTCGTGCTGTCCGTCACCGCGACCCTGTTGGTCCCCGTGCCGGGCGTCACGGACGATCCGCTGTTGGCCGCGGTGTTCGGCGGCATCATCGTGGGGATTGGCGTCGGCCTCGTGATCCGCAGCGGGGGCTCCTCGGACGGCACGGAGGTCGTCGCCGTCGTGCTCAACCGCCGCCTGCCCTGGTCCATCGGCCAACTGATCATGTTCATGAATGTGTTCATCCTCGGCAGCGCCGGCTTCTTCTTCGGGTGGAACCGGGCGATGTATTCCCTCATCGCCTACTTCATCGCGTTCAAAACCATCGACGTGGTGACGACCGGTTTTGAGGAGACCAAATCCGTCTGGATCATCAGCGACCGCTACCGGGAGATTGGCGATGCCATGCTGCATCGGCTTGGGCGCGGGGTGACCTATCTGCAGGGGGAAGGCGCGTTCACGGGAGACGACAAAAAGGTGCTGTTCAGTGTCATCTCCCGTCTGGAGGAGGCCAAGCTCAAATCCATCGTCGAGGATCTGGACGAGGACGCGTTTCTCGCCATCGCACCCATCGCCGAGGTGAGAGGCGGCCGCTTCAAGAAGCGCTCCATCCATTGAACCGCTCGGTGGTGTTCGGGTAGGCGCCCTGCACACCATGGCGGCGGCAAGAAGCGCTCCATTCGCCGAAGCCCGGTTTGGAAGGACGGCACATCTTCGGTTACCCCCCATGCCACGCGAATAGTTTGACGAAATCCAGCCAAACTCCCTGTTGGGTTTGCCTGGTGCGGGTGGCGGTCGTTGCCGATGAACCCTGTCCGATCCGACCTCATCCAGAGGTGCCCGCACCGGTCCTGCAGGGGGGGTGACCGGATGCCGGAACGAGAGAAGATCTCCGCACCGCAGGTGGCGTTCATCCTGATCCCGCTGGTGATGGCCACCTCCATCCTCTCCGTCCCCAACGTCACGGCCACGTTCGCCCGCCAGGACAGCTGGATGTCGATGCTCCTGTCGGCCATCACCGCCGTCTGGGCGATTGCGGTGATGACTGCGCTGGAACGGCGCCATCCCGGCCAGACGTACCTGGCCATCGGAGACGCGGTGTGCGGGCGGTGGATCGGCCGGGGACTGGCCCTGTCCTACGCGTACCTGTTCTGGGTGTTGACCAACGTGATCGTCGACGAGATCATGAGCTTTCTCACCCTCTTCGCCCAACCCAGGACCCCGCGCGAGGTGACCATCCTGTTGTTTTTGAGCCTGTGCGGCACCGCGGTCTGGGCGGGCCTCGAGGTCATCGCGCGAACGGCGGAGTTCCTGCTGCCCATCTCCCTGGCCTTCGTGTTCATCGTCACGTTTCTGCTCATCCCCGAGATGAAACCGGATTACCTGCGCCCGGTGCTGGCCCCGCCCTATCTGCCCATCGTCCAGGGCGCCATGGTGCCGATGGCCTGGATGGGAGAGATCTTCGCGGTGGGGTTCCTGCTGCCGTTTGTCCGCCAGCCGGAGCGTGTTCGCGGGTACTGCTGGCTGTCGGTCGCCATCCTGATTGGGACGATGACCCTGATCACGATGGAGTCGTTCATGGTCAACGGGCCGCTCACGCCCAAGCTCGCCTACGCCTATTACAACGCCATTCGCCAGGTGAGCATCGCCGATTTCATCGAGCGCATTGACCCCGTCATCGTCTCCATCTGGATCTACGCCGGGTTCGTCAAGACCTCCACCTTTCTCTGGCTGTTCGCGACATCCGCCGCCCACGTCTTCGGACTGCCGAACCACCGCCCGCTGGTGCTGCCCTTGACGCTCCTGACCGCGGCGGGAACCCTGTGGACCTTCTACGCCTCACCGGAACTGAACGCGTTTTTGCTGTACACCTTCCCGCTCGTCGCCCTGACCAGCTTCAACGTCGTGCCCTCGCTGGTGTTTCTCATCGACCTCCTTCGATCCCGCTCATTCTCCTGACGCCAGCGCGGCTTGCCCAGGGGACACCCGCGTGCGCGGATGAAGGAGGGCCCGCTCCTCCCAGTGGACCACCTGACGCCCGTTGAACAACCGGTGGCCCTCCAACTCCAGAAGCCTCGCTTTGATAAACAGCCCCCCGCTGTACCCCGTCAGACTGCAGTCGCTGCCGATCACGCGGTGACACGGCACCACAATCGGCAACGGATTCGCACCATTGGCCGCCGCCACCGCGCGGACCGCGGTCGGCCGGCCCACCTCGCGCGCGATCTCCTTGTACGTCCGCACCTCACCAAACGGAATCTGCCGCAACGCCTCCCACACGCGCACCTGAAAATCCGTCCCGTGCATCGCCAGCGGGATGGAGAACTCCCGCCGCTGTCCCTTCAGGTACTCCAGAATCTCTGTGCAGGCCGGCCCCGCCACCTCCGGATTGAACGCCAGCGTCACCGGCCCGTGCTGTTGTGCGATCCACTCCCCCAACGCTTCCAAGGACTCCCCCGGCACGGTCACCCGGCACAGCCGCCCATCCTCGTGGACCGCCGCATACAGCGTCCAACCGCCGTACTCCACCTGTCCCCACGAAACCACCTCTTGCACGCGCCATCCCTCCTCTGCGTCTGCCTTCAGTGTAAACCAGACGCCCCGCGCAGGTGGATAGCGGAGAGGCCGAGTCTCATCAAACTTTGTGAAATCCACCGGATGTTTTCGTCCGTGCGAGACTCGGCATCCGCCCGCTCATGGTGCGGCCGTGGGTCAGGCAAACTGTGGAAGGACCCGCATTCGACTCGCGAAAGGAAGGACCGTTCGTGCGCGTGCGCAAGACATCTCGCATCACGATGACCGCTCTCATTTTGACCACACTCCTGGCGGTGATGGGTGCACCGCAAGCGGCCGCGGATACCCAGGGCGCATCGCGACGGACGGACGCCGGCCCACCGGGGAACGCACCCGTGAGCCTCACCGTGATGACGTACAACATTCACTGGGGAGAGGGTTTGGACGGAAGGTATGACCTGAACCGGATCGCGCAGGTGCTGAAACAGGCGCACCCCGATCTCATCGGGCTTCAGGAGGTGGATGTGTGCTGGGGGCCGCGCAGCCAGTTCGAGGATCAGGTTGTGCGCCTGGCATCCGCCCTTCACATGCGGGCGTTTTTCGCGCCCATCTACCGCCTGCCCGCTCATCCGCACGCGATGGGACCCGGTCAGACTTGTCCGGTACGGGGCAGCGGCGTGGCCATCCTCACCCGGTTTCCCCTTGTCGCCACGGTGAATCACCCGATGGCCCGTCTGTCGACCCTCGAACCCGCCCTCTTTCCGGCGTCCTATCCGGGGTTTGCCGACGCCGTGATCCGCGTGGGCCCGACGATGCTGCGCGTGTACAACACTCACCTGGATTACCGCCGAAATCCGTGGGTGAGAAGGATGCAGGTGGCGGATATGTTGCGCGCCATGGCGGCCAACTCCGCACGGTACTCAGAGATTCTGCTCGGGGATCTCAACGCCGAGCCGGACGCACCGGAACTGCGGCCGCTGTGGAGCCGCTTTGTGCGACCCCATCCCGATCCGAGCCTGCGCACCTTTCCGGCCGACAGCCCCGAGCGGCGGATCGACTTCGTGCTGGTCTCCGCCGGGCTCCGCGTGGAACGCGCGTGGACGCTGCCTTCCACCGCATCGGATCACCGCCCCGTTGTGGCCACCATCCGGATCGACGCGATTCCACAGGCGGAGCGGGCAAAGGGCGGATCGACGGAAACACTGCAAGGGGACCGCACGACGGCGATCCCCGACCCTTCTAAAACCGGGTGATGATGTTGAATCCCCGGGTGCGAAACTCCGTCATCTGCGTGAACACCTCGTTGACGTCCTCCAATCCGACCTCTCGCTCCACCAGCGACGTCGGTCGCAGCCGGCCGCTGGCCACCAACTGCAGAAGACCGGTGTACTGTGGATGCGGGTTGCCGAGACTGCCTGCGATCTCCAGCTCCATCGCGGTGATCATGTCCATCGGCAGGCTCACCATGCCGCCCTCCTCGGAGGTCGTCAGGCC
>NZ_JAIMAV010000125.1 GCF_023511815.1 Alicyclobacillus sp. | reverse complement strand
CGGGGGGGCGGAAAAAAAATTTTGCCCCGGGGGGGGGGGTTGCGCCCCCCCCCCCCCCCCCCCCCGTGCCCAATCTTCTGACGATTGCAACTGCCCTCGCACAGGGCCATGGGGTAGTTGATCCCGTCCATCCGGCGAAAGCCTGTCTTGAACACACGATCCACGACCGACGGGTCGCGCAATTGTCCGCAGCGCAGACAATACACCGATTGTTGTTCCAAGGCGCATCCCCCCGGGTTTGTCTGCCCCAAGTGTACCTCAATGCGTGCCAATTGCAATACATGCTCGGATTGGACGGTCACCCAGCCTTCGGAACAAACGTTTCGGCCAGCGCCGACGGTGGAGACGGGGGGTGAACGGGAGGCTTCGACAGGTCCTGGTTCGGCACAGAATCCGGCCGGTGTTCACCCCGCCGCCCCCGGTATCTCATCCCGCACAGCACGACAACTTTTCGACATCCTTGTCGAACGTCAGCGCCGCCAGTTTCAACCCCTCCGCCATGGTCAGATACGGCGCAAGGGTCGATTTCAAATCCTCAATCGTGAGCCCGAATTTCACGGCGAGCACGCCGGCGTAAATGACATCCCCGGCGTTCTCCGCCACCAGGTGCACGCCGAGGATCCTGCGGGTCCTCGCATCGGCCACCAGCTTGATCATGCCGGCCGTGTCCCGGTTCACCAGCGCCCGCGGCACCGCGTCCAGCGGCAGCACGGAGATCAGGACCTCATACCCCTTCGATCTCGCCATGGCCTCGGTCATCCCCACCGTGGCGATGGCGGGGGATGTGAACGTCACCGCCGGCACCACCGTCAGATCCACCTTTCTCTCCGCACCGCCCACGGCATTGTCGGCGGCAACCGTTCCCTCGTGCGCCGCCACGTAAACGAACTGGGGTCCCAGCGTCACATCCCCGGCGGCATAGATGTTCGGATTGCTCGTCCGGAGATACTCGTCCACGAGCACCTCACCCCGGCTGCCGACCTGGACCCCGGCCGCCTGCAGGTTCAACGCCGCCGTGTTCGGTGTCCGCCCCGTGGCCACCAGCAGCGCCTCGGCTTCGACGACCCGCTCCTGTCCACCCACCGTGAGGTGAACCCGTTTCACGTCCCCGTGTTGTTCCACTCGCTCATACGTGACACCCGTCAGGAGGCGGATCCCTTCAAATGACAACGTCAGAGCGACGGCCTCGGAGACCTCCGGATCGTACGCTCTCAGCAGCCGGTCGCTTCGCTGCATCAGGGTGACCTGTGAACCCAGCCGATGAAACATCTGCCCGAGCTCCAGAGCGATGTAGCCGGAGCCAATCACGGCCAGACGGCGGGGCACCTCCTGCAACTGCAGCGCCGTGGTGCTGGTCAGGTAATCCACATCCGAAAGCCCTGGAATGTCCGGCACCGAAGGGGATGCGCCCGTGGCGATGAGATACCGGCGGGCCCGAATCTTGCGGCCGGCGACCTCGATGGTCGACGGATCGGTGAACCTGGCCTCGCCACGGAGGAGGTCGAAGCCGTATTCATCAATGAGATCGACATACTTGTGCTGCCGCAGTTCCGCCACCAACTCGTCTTTGGCGCCGACAAGCTGTCGAAGGTTCACCGTCCCGGCCGACGTGCGAAGGCCCGGAAAGGGATTGTGGGCGGCCAGATATTGAATTTCGCTTGCCCGAAGCATCGTCTTCGACGGTACACATCCGATATTCACGCACGTCCCGCCGATGGTGCCCCGCTCCACCATGACCACCTTCGAACCGTGCGAGACGGCTTGGATGGCGGCGGAGAAGGCGGCCCCGCCCGAGCCGATGATGCAAAGGTCGTGGTCAAAATCGGTGCTGTGGCCCACGCCCACCGAAAAAGACGGCTGGCGCCCCGAGGCATCGTCCAAAATGTCCGCCTCACCCGGCTCATAGCCAGCCTTGGTCACGGCCCGTTTGGCCTCTTCGAGGCGAGCGCCATCCATCTCAAACGTCGCCTCGCCCCGGCGAAAGTCGACCGAGATGTGTTCGGCGCCAACCCTTTGCAGCGCCTTTGTCACGTGACGCTCACAATCCGTGCAGGTCATCCCGTGGATGACCAATCGGACCCGTTGTGGACCACTTTGCATAGTGTTCCCTCACTTCCCCTCACAGCCCCCGCATGAGTTGGAGATACGGGAACCAGTACAGGATCAGATACACGCCCGTGCCCAGCGTGATGATGCCGCTCAACCGCCCCATCCAGCGGGCGCCGGTGCGCACCCACCGGCTGACCCACTGCTGTGAGAGGGTCGAGGCGAATGAAATCGCCGTCACCACCAGGCCCATGCCCAAACCGTACACGAGGAAATCGGCGACGCCGGCCAAGCCGTGACTGTGAAATGACGACAAAACGAGCACCGAGAACAGCGGCAGCGTGCATCCGAGCGACCCCAGCGCATAGGCCACCCCGTACAAGAACACAGACCATGGGCTTCCGGGCGTGAGGTTCCAGCGACCGCCGATGTGAAATGACAGACCGCCTTTGCCGAACATCATCAGAATCCCCATTACAAGGAATAGTACACCCACGCCCTCCGCAATCCACACCACCGCCCTGCCGAGAAGCTGGGCGAACAGGACCAAGACCAGTCCAGCGAGCAGGAAAACCAGCAAAAAGCCGGTCGTCATGAGCAGCCCGGCCCACAAACCATCCCACGCACGTCGCTCACGTCCCGCAATCAGGTGAACGATGTAGGAGGGCAACATGGCCACCCCGCAGGGATTGAAAGCCGCCATGACGCCAGCTCCGAGTACGACGGCCAGGTCTCCGTTCATGCCAGCACCTTCTGCAACTGAGCGGCCGTCGGGGCCACGCCTTCAAAGATCACCCGATTGTGGTACAGGACCACCACGGTGTCCAACTCCGTCACGTGATAGCGCTCCAGTAAACTCGGGTCCGTGGCCCGAACGTACGGCCAGTTCGCATCCGCCGCGTGGGCGAACGCTTGAATGGTGTTGACGTCATCCACCTGTGGGGTGATGTCGACCGAAACAAGCCGGACGTGAGGCGTGTTTTGAAATTTGGCCAAGGCGTTTTCGGTGGGCAGACACTCCGCACACGACGTGGTCAGAAAATGGAGCACCGTCTTTTCGTTCGGATCGATGGCCACCCGCCGCCCCGCCGTATCCACCAAAGCCAACGCACCGGCGGGGGGGGGGGACTGGTCCGTGGTGGCCGCCGTCTGTGCGGACGGCTGTAACGCCTGACGTGGTTCCCCTTGGACGACATGCACAACTCCGTAAACACCGAGGCCAATCAACACCACGAGGGCGCCTCCCAGCCAAATCGGCCTCTTCACACGTGTCACCTCCAATCCTTCCCCTATCACATCCGGGTGCAGCAACGGATGTGTTCGGCGTTGTCGGCCACAATCGCCTTGGCCAATTGGAGAAGGGTGCGAACCCGCTCGTCCGAGATCCGATACAGGACGTATTTCCCTTCCTGACGAGAGGTGACGTACCCGCACCACTTCAAGCAGGCCAACTGGTTCGAGACCTGGCTCTGCGTGGCTCCGGTCGCCTCGACCAACTGGCTCACGTTTTTCTCCCCGTCCAGCAAAATTTCAACAATGCGAAGCCGGGTGGGATTGGAGAGCCCGTGAAAGAACTTCGCATAGATCTCGGTCTGGACCATCTCTTCCGGTTGAAGTTTCAACTGTGCCAACGCAATCCCTCCTCAGCGGTCCTCCTGTGAGGCATTCGAGGCCTGGTTCCGGTTTGGCAAGTTGCAGCTCCCCAAACCACACCCCTTGGCCTTTCTCGATGCGATGAACATCACGGCCCCCATCAACAGGACCATCCCGCCGAGGACGAAGAACCGATTCAGCTCCAAAAAGGCTCCGGCGGCGGTGAACCCCAGAGCGGTGAGAAGTACCGGCAGCCCGCAACACACCACGGCGGCCAGAGGAATCCCAAACAGTGCCCACGATGAGCCCGCGGAGCCTTTTGGCTTCTGGGGTTGACCGTCCAGATGATCCATGCTGGATCCCCCTTTCCGATTCTTGTATCATGATACCTTAATATATCATAGTGTCAACATGTCGCAATGCCCTTGCGATCCGAAACGCCAGTTAGGTGCCCCCATATCTCCGACTCCCTGTTGAGGCAGGCTTGTGCCGGGGCACAATGCTGACGCGCGGAGCAGGCGGCGTCTGTAGGAGTACTTTATGAAACGGCGGTGCAAATGCAGAGTCTCAGTTGCCGCGGAGACCGGCTGGTGAGTGGGTCCCCCACCAAGGATGGTGGGGGTGAATGCGATACGCCGCTCACTTACGTAAACGCTTTACGTACTGTATGTGCTGTTTTCTTGCACCTGAATCTTGAATATTCATGTCTGCCAGACGTCGATATACGGTATGAACTTGCTCGTCGCTCAACACGTCATTGTTCAGGTTCCTGATCAGCGGAACGACATCTTGCGGTCGTATGACGGATGCATTCTTTATATCATTCAATCTCAAGTCGGCGCGCCGACCCAAGACCACGATGTTGTGGACGGGAATATCCTCTCGGACAATCGCCAGTACGGCCTTGATGTGGCCTTGATTTTGTAAAATCGGGTTCTCTGGCCGATATTTCCTCCGTCCTAAAACGACGGTCCAGCGCCTATCCTGTCCTTTCCCGAACACCCGTCCGGCCCAATTCTTCGTCTCAATCACGGCTACACCGCCGCCAAACACGACGAGGTGGTCGATTTGGGATGTCCCGTCACCCTTGGCGTTCGGAACGAGCAGGTTATTCATCACATGGTACTTCGAGGGATCGAGTTCATTCAGTCGGGACTGAATCCCCCGTTCACCCAGGAATCCAGTGAATCCTCTGGACCTCTCCAACATTTTGAGGCCAAGGACCACGACGAGAATGACCGCTGCAACAATCCATGCCTTTTGCAAGGACTGCGCCACCTCCCAAAGCCAATCGATCTAAGTTTTCACAAACCTCATTCGATATGCTTCACCCTTTCTCCTCCCTGATCTGCCATCCCGCATAACGGAGACCTAAATTGTCTGCAACGACAAACAACGCGGCTCCTCGGAATCCCGAGAAGCCGCGTCGTACAAGATTTTTTCTGGAGGCGCCAGGCGGATTCGAACCGCCGAGTCGAGGTTTTGCAGACCTCTGCCTTACCACTTGGCTATGGCGCCGAAATAAATGGAGCGGAAGACGGGATTCGAACCCGCGACCCTCGCCTTGGCAAGGCGATGCTCTACCCCTGAGCCACTTCCGCA
>NZ_JAIMAV010000124.1 GCF_023511815.1 Alicyclobacillus sp. | reverse complement strand
GCCGCGGATCGATCCGTCGTCTCCACCCTGGGACAGGCCAACGATATCGTCGAGCGGATCGGCTCCGACCAAGTCGGTGTCGTGATCGACGTGTACCACGTGTGGTGGGATCCCGCGCTGTACCGGGAGATTGCGCGAAGCGCGGGACACATCCTCGGCTTTCATGTGAACGATTGGCTCGCGCCGGTCAAGGATGCGCTGATGTCACGAGGTATGATGGGCGACGGCTGCATCGAACTCTCCCGGATCCGCCGTGCCGTCGAGGCTGCGGGCTACCGGGGCCCTGTGGAGGTCGAGATCTTCAACCAGGCGATTTGGGACACGCCTGGGGACGAGGTCCTGAAACAGGCCCGGGAACGATTCATCCAGTGCGTGTGAACGCATGTCACCCGCGCTCGGCGGCCCGGATGTCGCCGAGCGCCTTTTCAAACAGCGCGCCCACGCTCGATCCCGCCCGATAAAACACGGCCGGCTCGCCGATGGGTGCCGCCACCTCCACGTCTCCCCCGTTCGCGAAGTCGTAGGTGCGCCCGCTCCACACGTGAACCCATCTTCCCTTCGGCAGATGCACCCGGATGGTCGTCATCCCCGGCCGTGTGACCGGTGCCACCAGGACATCCGGGCCGAGCATGAACTCCTGATACGTGATCTCGTACGCCCTCGGATCATCGGGGAACTCGTAAAACATCGGCCGATCGACGGGGGCACCGGTCTCTGCGGCCTCGTGCATCAGGGCCTCCCGATACGGGGCGAGATCGCGAAACAGGATGGCGCATCGGCGCAGCTCCGAGATCACCTGCGGATCGCTGTACACCTGCACATTTTTGTCCGGCTGATTCCCCTCATGGCTGCGGAACAGCGTCGTGAAGGCATCGAATTCCATCCATCGCATCAACAGCTCCGGATCCCGGACGTAGTGAAGCGGAAACTGGGTGAGTGACGTGTATCCGCCGATGTCGCTCGACTCGAGAGTGAACCCGGACAGTCCGGCCGTCAACAACCCGGTGATGGCCGATGGCAGGCCGTTGTCCGGGTCCCAGCTGACCAACTGATCGCCCAGCCAAAAGTCCGAGGTCACCGCCGGACTGGTGCTGAAGCCGGCACGCATGAAGAACAGCCCATCGCGACCGAGACCCGACTGTTGGATCACATCCCGGTTGAGCTCGGCCCACAAAACCGGATACTCGTTGTGCACCATCTCCCCGGTTCGCCCGTCCGCCAACACCGCGTCCAATGGCAGTTCCTCACCAAAATCGGCCATCCAGCCACTGAATCCATGGCCAATCAGCTGTTCCTTCATCACCGCCTCCAACCACAGGCGGGCGGCTGGGTTGGTCAGGTCGAGGAGGGACGCCGTGAAATTGGGGTAATGGAAAACCACCGGTCTGCCGTCCGCACCCTTGACAAAATACCCCTTCGCCAGCGCCTCCTGATACAGATTACGGACGTTCATCCCCGAGGGCATATCGGTTAAAAACGGATTGACATACCCGAGCAACCGGATGCCATGTTGCTTGAGATAGCCCTGAAACGCCGGCCAATCCGGATACTGAAGCGGATTGAGAACCCAGTTCCACATCAGCTGCTGACCGAAGCTCGTGGTCCGCTGCCCGACCCAATCCTGAATCCACAGCCCCGTCACCGGGACCCCCGCCGCAAGAAGCGTGTCGAGGTGCTGTCGCACCACCTCAGTCCCGCCCTCGGCGCCGAAGATAAACCCTTCCTGCGTCCAGTCCGGGAGCGGCTGCATTCTCCCCGTCACGCGGGTGTACGCCTGCACCAGAGCCGCCGGGGTGGTACCGGAAAAGATATCCCCATGCAGGTGATCCGTGTCCACCTCCAGCTGTCCGAGATTGGGATCGGTGAAATTGAACTCCTGATACTCGGTGTTCGCGCTGTACAGCGACTGCATCCGACTGGTCAGGAAGTGCGGCACGGGTGCGTAGGTGTTGTACCAATGCCCGCCGGCACCGTGCGTCAGGTTCGCCAGGAACGTCAACGGTTGCATGCCTCGGCCATTTCCGTGCTCCTCCACCAGAATGGGGATACGCCGCCCACGCATGTCCATCTGGCTGAACTGCACGCCGAAGCCGTACACGTGGTCCGTGGGCTGCGCGCTCCAGTTGAAGTAGACCCGGTTGATGCCGGGCGCCATGACGGCGTCGTACGCCAACCGGTCCGAGCCCTCTGACTCCAGCGTGAACGTGTATGGAACCGAACCGCCGTCTCCATCCATCAGCCGTCCGGAGAACACCAGCCGATCCCCGTCGGACGAGATGCGATCCACCGTCTGCCGCCGGTACAACCGGTCCATCGACCGCCACAGGGTGAAATAGCCGATGGTGTCTCGGCTGGTCATCGATCCCGTACCGGCGAGGAGGAACGCCTGCCCGGCGGGGCTCTCCCACACCAGATGTCCGTCCGATTCATGTCGGATGCGCCACTGGCCCAACCGTCCATTCCACTCGACCTCGAACTCGCCGAGATGGAACCGGCGGTCCGATTGCAGAGACGGAGGCACCTCGATGGTTCCGACGACGGGCCTCATGCCATGGCGGTGCACCGCCCATCCAACGGCCCCGCCCAAGGCGGCCAAAACAAGCCCCCCCAACACCATCCGGTGCCAACGCACCCGCCACCGACGCGAATCCATCCCGTCACCCCCTGCCCCCATCCTACCCGCACCATCCCCCTGGTGGATAGGGAGTCCCATGACAAAAACACGTCTCCGCCGTGGCGGAGACGTGTGAAATCCTCCCGTGGGTCAGAACATCACGGCCGGCGGATCGACAGCCAGAATTCCCGTGCCGTTCACATCCACGTAGTAGTACGTCCCGTTCAGGTCCGTCAGCTGCTTCGTCAGGACATAGGTGGTTCCGTTGTTGGAGGAAGGTTCCTCCGTCCCGATGGAAACGCTGAGCGTCCCCGCCCAAGCCGGGCTGACCGTCATCAGCATGGTGCCGATCGCGGCCGCGCACACCCATTTCGATTTCATCCATCCCTCACCCTTCCGGTAAGATTCTCGCCAACTGGTGGAACACCTCGACGACGTCCGGATCGTACCAGGTGCCCGCCAGGGTGGTGATCTCTCTCAAGGCCTCCCGTTTCGATCTCGCACGTTGATACGGCCGATCGGTCGTCATGGCGTCGAATGCGTCCACGACGGCGATGATGCGCGCACCGAACGGGATTTCCTCTCCCTTCAAGCCGAAATATCCGGTCCCGTCGAACCGCTCGTGGTGGTAATGCACCAGCGGCGCGGCGCCCAACAGCAGAGGCAGGCCGGTTTCCTCCAGCATCCGCCGCCCGTAGACGGTGTGCTGTTTCATCACGCGCCATTCCTCGTCCGTCAGCAGACCGGGTTTATTCAAAATCTCGAGCGGGACGCACAACTTGCCAACGTCGTGCAGAAACGAAGCGTAGTTCAGGTACATGGCGTCCGTCTGCCCGAGATGCAGGGCTTGTCCAATCTGCATGGCCAGATCGTGAATCCGTTCACAGTGGCCGGCGGTGTAGCCGTCCTTCTCCTCGATGGATGCCGCGAGACGTTTCAAATGCTGAATCTGGCCGGTGTATTCGTGAAAGACGGGTGCTGAGGACACGTACAGAAAGGAACTGTCCTCCTCGGCGACAAACACCGTCTGTCTCGTCACCGGACAGGCGTGGATGCAGTCCCCGGGTTCGAAAAGGGTGCCGTCCTCTTCACCGAAGATACGGAGTTTCCCGCTCAGGACGTAGACGGCCTCCAGGGCGTGCCAACCCTCCGCGGGATACAATCCCCACGCGGTTCCCGCCTTCAGGTGGTGGTGGATAACCTCCGTCCCGTCCCCGAAAGCCAAAAGACGCACCTCGGTCCCTTTCAGATGAAGGGGCCGGCCTTCCCCCGCCCGGCGCACCGTCAGTCCGTCCAAATTCCCTGTACCCTCCGCCCCGTCACCGGTCCCCCGGCCGATCTCTCTGTGGACAACTCCATTGTAATGCGGCCGTCACCGGATGTGTGTCGAATCGCGTCGAAGCCCATTCACTTTTCTGACACCTGTGGATGTCCACCCCCGGTTGGAGTACCATGGCAACGGGCACGGTCGATCCCGCTGCATCCGCCGATGAAAGCCCATGAAAGCGTTCCCTTCATCGTTATGTTAGGTTTCCTTACATTTCGGGTAGACAATCGAGCCGTGGGCTCCATACAATGTGAGCGATGGGAGGCACGACATGAAGCGCATCGACGCCATCATTCGTCCGGAGAAACTCCAGGCGGTCATCAAGGCCCTGCGTCAGATCGGCGTGACGGGATTCACCGTCATTCCGGTGCAGGGCCGGGGTCAACAGAAGGATGTTCGAGGGGTGTATCGGGGTCACTCGTATGACATCAATCTGCATCCGAAGCTGAAACTCGAGATCGTCGTCTCCAATTCGAATCTGCAGCCCGCCATCCGCGCCATCGTGACCGCTGCGCAGACGGGCCAGGCGGGAGACGGGAAGATTTTCGTCTACGACGTCCAGGAGGCTTACAACATCCGCACCGGCCTTGTCGATGAAACCATTGACGAGCTGAATCCGTGATTCGCAATCGACACCGGTGCGACGGAGAGGAGTGGAGCCCGTTGTCCACCCAAGTGGCGCTCAACACCATCTGGGTTGTCCTTTCGGCCGCACTGGTTCTGTTCATGGAGGGCGGTTTCAGCCTGCTGGAGGCTGGACTGGTCCGCACCAAAAACGCCGTCAATGTCACCATGAAGGTGTTTGTCGATCTCACGGTCGGCGCCCTGGCCTTCTTCCTGGTGGGGTCCTCTCTTCTGTTTGGCAAGGATCTGTTCCACCTGATGGGCCACGGTCCGGTGCAGGTGCCGGACAACCTGCCCGCCCCCGCATTCCTGCTGTTCCAGATTGGATTCGCCATCGCGGTCGCGTCCATCATCTCCGGCGCCGTCGCGGAGCGGATGAAATTTTCGGCCTACATGATCACGGTGGCCGCCACCTGCGGTGTTCTCTATCCGTTCTCCGGGCACTGGATCTGGGGACCGGGCGGGTGGCTTGGCCGACTCGGTCTGGAGGACTTCGCCGGATCAGCGGCCATTCACACCCTCGGCGGCTGCATTGCGTTTGCCCTCGCCGCCGCCATCGGCCCGCGGCACAACCGCTTCAACGCGGACGGTTCCGCCAACGTGTTCGCCCCGAGCAACATTCCTCTGGCATCGGCGGGCACCTTCATCCTGTGGTTCGGCTGGTTCGGCTTCAACGCCGGCAGCACGCTCGACGCGCACAACCCGCACCTGGCGGCCATCGCGCTCAACACCTTCCTCGCCGCGGCCGCGGG
>NZ_JAIMAV010000123.1 GCF_023511815.1 Alicyclobacillus sp. | reverse complement strand
AGATCGACCGCGATGGTGCCGCGGACGTCGGACGCCGTGGTGATGACCGGCGTCGCCCCGAGCACACGCGCCACCTCCCGCGCGAGATCGTTCGCGCCGCCCAGGTGGCCGGACAGGACGCTGATGACATGCTGCGCAGAATCGTCGACGACCACCACCCCGGGGTCGGTGCGCTTGTCACGCAGCAGCGGCGCAACCATCCGCACCATCGCCCCGAGCGAGACAATGCCGACGATGCCCTGGTACCGCCCCCACAGCCGCGGCACCTCGTCCACGACCGAGCCGGCGAAGGTGTGGATGCCAAGCGTTCTCTCGTCGCCGCGGGCGAACTTCTCCGGGTGGTACACGTCGACGCCGGGCAGCCCCGCCTGCAGGCGGCGGGCGATGTCGACACCGTGTTTCGTGATGGCCACCACCGCGTAGGGGCGTGGTGCCCGCGCCTCGGCGGCCTCCGCGGCCTCCGCAATGGCGTCGGCCGCCCCCGCCACCCCGGCCACCCCGGCGTCGCTCACCCTGGCGTCGGCCACCCCGGCGTCGCTCACCCTGGCGTCGGCCACAGCCAGCAGATCCGCCGCGGCGGCCACCCCGGCGTCGGCCGCACGCGATGCCGGACGCGCGGCGGACGTCGAATCGGTGCCGCGCCGGTACCGGTGCGTGAACGCGGGGTCGTACAGCTTGGAACGGTGTTCCCCCGGCCGGTCCGTCAGGGCGGGATCGAGGGCCCATCCCGCGAGGATGATGGCGTGGCTGGAGATGTGTTCGGCGCCCATGTCGCGCACCAGGTGGGCGAGCGTCGTCCGGATCACCTTCTGGTCCGGCCAGGTGGCCCGCTGCACCACCGCCACCGGGGTCTCCGGCGCCCACCCTGCGGCCAAAAGCTCATCCACCGCCCGCCTGGCGAGGGTCGCGCTCAGAAACAGCGCGATGGTGCAGTGATGGGCCGCAAGATCCCGCAGGCGCTCCCGTTCCGGCATCGGGGTGCGCCCCTCGACGCGGGTGAGGATCACCGTCTGCGTCAGCTCGGGCACCGTCAGTTCCGCCCCGAGCACCGCCGCCGCCGCGAAGACGGAGCTGACCCCGGGCACCACCTCGTACGGGATCCCGGCCGCCTTCAGGCGCGCCATCTGCTCCAGGATGGCGCCGAAGACCGACGGATCCCCCGTGTGGACGCGCGCCACCGTGCGCCCGGCCCGGGCGTGCCCAATCATCACCTCCATCAGGGCGTCCAGGTCCATGCCGGCGCTTCCGTACAGCTTCGCGTCCGGGTTGGCGAACGCCATCAGCCGATCCTGCACCAGGCTGTCGGTCCACACCACCACGTCCGCCCGCCGCAGGATGGCCTGCCCGCGCACCGTGATCAGATCCGGGGCCCCCGGTCCCGCGCCGACAAAGTACACCCGGCCGGGCTGGGCGTCGGCGGGCCGGGCCTGACCCGGGTCCGTCCGGTCGGATGCGTTTGTCCATGCCTCGCCGTTCATCGGCGCCTCACCACCATCAGCGTCAAATAGTTGAGTTTCGCACCGCGCAGCGCCCGCACGTCCTCCCAGATCTCCTCCTCACCGGAGGTGGCTCGGGAGATGACGCGCGCCTGTCCGAGCAGGTCCATCGTTTCCAATAAATGAATCATCCTGTCCAACACCTTCGCGACCTTCAGGAACACGACGCAGTCGTGCCCCTCGATGGCGGCCTTCATCCTCTCCATGTCCCCCGTGGCGGGCACGATGGCGACCACCTCGTCCCCGTCCGCGAGCGGCAGGCCGAGCCGAGCCGCCCCGCCGTTGACGGAGGACACCCCCGGGATGGCCACCGTTTGCACCTCGGGCGCGTGCTCGTGCAGAACCCGCGCCATGTGGATGAAGGTGCTGTAGAGGAGCGGATCGCCCTCCGTGACGAACGCCACGTCCCGCCCGGCGAGAAGGTGCTCCAACAGGAGCTGGGCGGTGTGATCCCATTCGCGGCGAAGCACGTCGGGATCGCGCGTCATCGGAAAGACGAGGCCGAGCATCGTCTTCTCCTCGGGGTTGACGTACGCCTCGACGATGTCCAGGGCGTAACTGCGGCTGCCCATCCGCTTTTTCGGATAGGCAATCACGGGGCACGCCCGCAGCAGCCGGTATCCTTTCAGCGTCAACAGCTCGGGGTCCCCCGGCCCGGCACCGATGCCGTACAAGGTGCCGATCCCGCTGGCGGCCGCCCCCCCGAGGTCCCCTCCCGGTGCACCCAGCCGCTCATCCGTCTGTGCCATGCGCCTGGCCCCCTTTCCCGTGCTCCGCCTCCGCGCCGCGGACGGCCGTCACCAGAAACACCGGATTCATCCCCTCCAGCCGCGTCAGATTCAGGATCGGGCGGCTGCGGGCGGTCTGAATTAAATGAATGGAGACCGAAAACCCGAGCGAAAGCAGCGTCCGCTGCGCCGTCGCGAGCGTCTCCAGCGTCGCCGCCGAGACGACGATGCGCCCGCCCGGGCGGAGCCGGTCCGCGCACACCTCGAGCAGATGCGCCAGTTCGCCGCCGCTGCCGCCGATGAAGATCGCGTCCGGATCGGGAAACGACTCCAGACCCTCCGGCGCCCGGCTGTGCACGGCGACGAAGTCGGTGCGAAAGCGCCGCTGGTTCTCCCGCAGGTTCTCGAGGTCCTCGGCGTTTTTCTCAATGGCGCAGACCTCGATGTCCGGGGTGTGCAGGATCGCCTCGATGGAGACCGAACCGGTGCACGCCCCGATGTCCCACAGGACCGCTCCCGGCCGCAGCGCCAGTTCGGCAAGGCAGAGCACGCGCACCTCGCGTTTGGTGATCAGGCCGCGGTCCGGCTTGCGCTGCGCGAAGGCCTCGTCCGGGATGCCGAGCGGCCAGGGTCCCGCCGGGACCATCCCGCCGGTGCCCGCCAGGCCAGCGCCTGCGCCTGCGCCCGCGTCGGCACCGGTGCCCGCGTCCGCTGGCGCCGCGCCCGGGCGATCCCGCAGGAGCAGCACCACATTCAGCGGATCGAACGCCCGATCAGCCATCTCCTCCAGCGTGTACCATCCGGTCCGCTCCGCCGGCCCGCCCAGGTGCTCCCCGACGAATGCCCGGTACTCCGTCATGCCGAACGACAACAGGTACTTCGCGATGGCCGCGGGCGTGTTCACGTCGTCCGTCAGCAGCGCCACATTGTCGTGCCGGTTGACCCTCTGGGCCAGGCCGCGCATCGGCCGCCCGTGCACGCTGAGGATGGCCGCGTCCTGCCACGCCAGCCCGGCGCGCGCGAAGGCCAACTGCACCGAGGACACCGCGGGCTCCACCGCCACCTTCTCCCGCCCGATGACCTTCGCCAGATACGACCCGATGCCGTAGAACAGCGGATCGCCCGAGGCGAGCACCACCACGCGGCGCTCCCCCGCCGCGCGGATTTTCTCCGCAATCGCCCGGAGGCCGTCCTGCACCCGCCAGCGCTCGCCGGTAAAGTCCGGGAAAAATCCGAGCTGCCGATCCCCGCCCGCCAGGACGTCGGCCGATTCAATCAGCCGCCGCGCCCGCTCCGACAGCCCTTCCGCACCGTCGTCGCCGATGCCGACGACCCACACCCGTCTATCCATCCACACTCGCTCCTCCCAATTCCGCGCCGTCCAGGGTCACGAGCCGGGTCACAATCCGCACGCCCCCGCCGATGTGCTGCAGGACCTGCTCGCAGCAGGCCTGAGCGATTCGGTCGAAGAACCGGGGGCATCCCGCCGCGAGCACCATGTCCGCCACCTGATTGGCGGTGTTGGCCTCGCGGATGTCGGCGCACACCGCGGGCGGAACGCCCGAGGCCTCCGCCAGGTTCGCGAGGAATCCGAAATCAATCGGGGCGCTCTTGGCGTGAACCATCATGATCCCCTGGGCGACCTTGGAGAACTTGCCCATCATGCCGACGAACCGGATCTCCGTCATCCCCGTGCGCTTGGCGTGCTTGGCGGAGAATCCGACAAAATCCCCCATCTCGATGAACGCCTCCTGGGGCAGCTCCGGGTACATCCGCATCCCGTACTTCTCGCTGCGCCCGCCGGTGGTCATCACCACCGTGCGAATGCCCTGCTCCCGCGCCACCTGCAGGCCGAGGGCGATGCTCGCCTTGTAGGACGCGGTGGAGAAAGGCACGACAATCCCGCGCGTGCCGAGGATGGAGATGCCCCCGATGATTCCTAGACGCGGGTTCATGGTTTTCTTGGCGATCTCCTCGCCCCCCGGCACCGAGACGACGACGCGCACCCCGCGCCCAATGCCGTGCTCCGCGAGCACCGCCTCGCAGGTCTCGCGGATCATCCGCCGCGGCACCGGGTTGATGGCCGCCTCGCCGACGGGGATGGGCAGCCCGGGTTTCGTCACGCGCCCGACCCCCTCCCCGCCGTCAATCTCCACGCCCGGCGCATCCGTCCACGACACGGTCGCGATGATGGTGGCGCCGTGGGTGGCGTCGGGATCGTCCCCGCCGTCCTTGATGGTCGCCGCCCGCGCGAAGGCCGGCGTGAACGCCACGTCGTGGAGCGGAAACGTCACCCACTGGCCGGCCGGGATGTGGATGGTCGCCTCCTGCACCGGCCGCTGGTGGATGAGGGCGAGGAGGGCCCCCTTCGCGCACGCGGTGGCGCAGGCGCCGGTGGTGTAACCGTGCCGGAGCGGCCCCTCCGGCACCTCGAGCATCTCGCCCACACCGGGTCACCCCTTCGGCCCCAGATCCGACCGGGCCGATCCCGCCGTCCAACCCCTCGCTGCGTCCACACGGGGGACCCGTTTGCCATCCGGGCCGTCCTTCATCGCCCGCTCTGCGAGGATGGCGATCGCGTTGACGGCCGCCACGGCCACCGGGCTGCCGCCCTTGCGCCCGTGGTTGGTGATGAACGGCACGTCGAGCGCCATCAGCTCCGCCTTCGACTCGGCGGCGGCGACGAACCCCACGGGCACGCCGACGATGAGCCCGGGAGACGCCTCCCCCGCCCGCACCAGGCGGATCAGCTCGAGGAGGGCGGTCGGCGCGTTGCCGATGGCGAAAATCGCGCCTGGGGCCTCGCGCACCGCCTTGCGCATCGCCATGATGGCGCGCGTCACCCCCTCGCGCCCCGCCGCCTCGGCGACGTCCGGATCCGAGATGTACACCCGCACGTCGCACCCGAAGCGGGCCAGGCGCGGCTTGCTGATGCCCGCCTGCACCATCTGCACGTCGGCGACAATCGGCCGCCCCGCGTGAATGGCCTCCATCCCGGCCTGCACCGCCCGCGGATGGAACACGAGACTTCGGCCCAGCTCAAAGTCGGCCGAGGCGTGGATCACGCGCTGCACGACCGGGAACTGCTCCGCCGTAAACGGGTGCGGCCCGAGCTCCTCGGCGATGATCTCAAAACTCCGCTGCTCTATGGCCTCCGGCTTCACCATCACGGGCTGCCCCAGCGCCGACAGGCGATCGCCCTGGCCGCCGGCGGCCGGATCCCCCGCCGGCCGCCATTCCTTCATCCCTGCCACTGCCGCC
>NZ_JAIMAV010000122.1 GCF_023511815.1 Alicyclobacillus sp. | reverse complement strand
GCCTGTAGCGCCATTATAGAGACGATAGAGACGGTTGAGAAGAGGGGAGCCGACGCGTATTCTGAAATATCACCGTGGGGGCCGGGGGGCTGCAGGAAATTCGGGATCTGGCCAAGAATTGCAGCGGGGACGGGCCGACGCGAAGATGTGGCGGGGGGACGAGGTGGCATGTTCGGACACTGGCTGCACGTGATCCATCAGGGCGGGGCGACGGCCGCGGTGGTCGGGTTCGTGCTGATTGTCATCGTCTCCTACGTGCCGCTTTTGCCCATCCCCGTCGTGGCCGCGGCGATGGGCGCGGTGCTCCCCTACTGGCCGGCCCTGCTCGCTGCGTGGGCGGCGGCGACCCTGGCCGCCATCAGCAAGTTCTGGCTGGAGCGCCTGTTCTTCCAGAAACATGTCCAGCGCGTGTTCTCCCGCTACCGCGGGTGGGACGCGCTGGTTCGGTTCCTCGATAAGAACGGGTTTGTCGCGGTGCTGATCACCCGCCTGATTCCCGTCTTCCCCTCCGCTCTGATCAACTTCGCCAGCGCGGTGACCGGAATCTCGATGGGGGCGTTTTCTCTGGCCACGGCGCTCGGCAAGTTGCCCGCCATCATGACGTTCACGCTGGCGGGGCACCATCTGCATGGAAACGTCTGGGTGACGGTCGTGATCGTCACGCTGTACGTGCTCATCGTCGGGTGGGTGGCCATCCGGTTCCGGCGGGCGTTGATGGCGCGATCCGATTCGGAGACGGGCCCCACGGTGCAAAACGAGGCCATCAAGGCGGGAGAAGCCAAGATCCACCCGGTGCCGGACGGGGAGTCCCCGGGGCCGGAGGAACCGGAGGAAGATCGGACGGTGGGGGACGAGGAGAGAGAACGCGGGTCATCCGAGGGATGACCCGCGTTCCTGTGCATCCCGGCCTTCACCCGTTGGCGCAGGGCCGAACCCCTCACACGTGGCCGGATCCATGAGGGGGATGCGCTGAACCGGCCCTGTCGAGATGCCGCAACACCTGTCGGAGCACGTCGGCGACCTCGGCCGGATGCGACACCTGGGCCGTCACGTCCGGCCTTTGGCGGTTGAGATAGCGGTCGATGTAAATGGTCGCCATGCCGAGTTCGGCGGCCGGCCGGATCTCGTTGCGGTAGTGGTCGCCGATGCTCACCATCTCCTCAAACGAAACCTTGAACGCCTCGCGAAAGCGCGTGAAATGCTCCCGCGCCCGGTCCTGTTTGCGCGCGTTGAACACCTCGGCGTCAAAGGCGCCGGTGAGCCCGAGCTTCTCGAGGATGCGCCGGCTGTCGGGTTCCGGGCTGTTCGTCGCCAGAGCGAACCGCCGTCCATGATCCCGCAGGCGGTCAATGGCCTCCCGAAGGCCGGGCAGCGGGTGCATCGGAAACTCCGGCCCCTCCATGTGGCGGCGGGTGGCCAGAAAGGCCTCCTGGATGGCGGCGGGTGCCGCGCCGTGGTGAAGGCCCGCCACCATGTAGACGGCCCACGGGTCGTCCACATGCGCCAATCGATCCGATGGCCGAACCTCCACCGGACGGCCCGCCCAATCCACGGGGCGGTCGTCGTGGAGGAACACATCGTGCTCCGGGTCGTAACTGGCGCCGTAGCGCAGCGCCGGGTGCCGTCCGCCGAGGGCGGCCTCGACGTCGGCGGTGAACGCCGCCCGGGCGTCCGCGGGAATGACCTCGAGGATGCGATCGCCGTAGTAGCGGAAATGATCCGTCTCTTGGTAGACGGTGCCATCGAGATCGAAAATGAACAGACGGCAGCCGGCGAGGCGCGCCAGGCCGGCCGCCGTGATGTTCACCCCGGTCATTTGCCCGCCAACGCCTGGTTGATGGCGTCCACGCTCTTCTTCAGGGTGTCATCGACGCTCTGTTTCCCGCTGAGCATGTTGCCGATCTGCGTGGTGACGTTGTTCTGACCCGAGTACAGCTCGGCCAGGCGCGGCGAGAAATAGGCGTTGTCGAGTTCCGCCGGTGCCACGCCGAGGTTCGGGTTCTGGCTGACGATTTCCTTCCACGCGGGATCGTCGAGGGCGCTTTTGCGCACCGGAAGGTAGCCGGTGGCCTTCGCCCACTCGATGGTGTTGTCCTTTGAGATCAGGAAGTTCAGATACTTGGCGGCCGCCTGCTGCTGCTCTGGCGTGGCGTCCTTGAACAGGACGATGTTGGTGCCCGCTGTCGGCACCGCTTTCTGCACATCGCCCGGCAACGGCGCGACCTTGAACTTCACATTCTTGATGAACGACATGGAAGCGGTGGAATCCAGGTCCATGGCGTATTTGTGGGTGTTGAAGCCGTCCGAGAGATAGGCGTTGCCGCCGATGGCGGTGGCGGCCTTGTCGTCCAACACCAACTTGCGCATGAAGGTCAGCGCCTTCTTGCCGGCGGCATCCCCGAACGCGGCCTGCTTCTGGTCGTCCGTCAACACCTTGCCGCCCGCCTGGTGCAACAGCATCTCGAATGTGTAGTAGTTCCCCTGGAACGCCAGGCCGGGGATGCCGGTCGCCTTGGTGATCTTGATGGCGTCCTGCTCCAGCTCATCCCATGTGGCAGGCGGTGTGGTGATGCCGGCTTTGGCGAAGTCGTCCGGATTGTAGAATAGGACGTACGCCGATTTGTTGAACGGCACGGAGACCAGCTTTCCATCGTAGGAGTTGTCGTCCCTCCAGATGGGGATGAGATCGTCGATGGTCTCCTTCGGGAGCAGGTCCTGCACGGGTTGCAGCAGGCCGCTGTTGTAGTATTCCGTCTCCCACGTCTCCTGCACCTGGGCGATGGTCGGCGGCTTGTGTGCGGCGATGGCCGCGGTGAGTTTCTGTTTTTGCGTCGTGTAGCTGCCGCTGTAAACCAGGTCGACCTTGATGTTCGGGTTCTGCTTTTGAAACGCGTCCGTCAGCTTTTTCAACTCGTCTCCGAGCGCGCCCGGCATGGCCTCGTAGAAGGTGATGGTCACGGGACCCGCGGGTGCAGCACCAACGGCGTTGCCGGCGGTGTTCGCCGTGTTGCCGGCGGTCTGCCCGCCGCCGCAGCCGGCAACCAGCGTGGTGCCGAGGACCACCGAGGCGCCGGCGGCTAACCAACGTGCTTTCATTCATCACAACCCCTTTTTTGCCTTAGGTTTTCCCGGATGTTCCGGGGTCTATGGCAACGCGCTCATTTGATGCCGGAGCGCGCGATGCCCTCGATGAAGTACCGCTGTCCGAACAAAAACAGGATGATCAGCGGCACCACGCTGAAGGTGGCCGCCGCCATCAGCTGGTTGTACACCGTGCCGACGTCGGTGGAAAAATTGATCAGCCCGATGGGCAGGGTGTAGTAATCGGACGAGTTGGCGATGATGAGCACCCACAGAAACGCATTCCAAGCCCCGACAAATTTGATGAGCGCCGAGGTGATCCAGATCGGTTTGGAGATGGGCATGATGATTCCGAACAGGGTGCGCAGCGGGCCGCAGCCGTCCAGTTCGGCCGCCTCGAACACCTCCCGGGGCAGGCCGAGAAAGAATTGGCGCATGAGAAAGATGGTGAACACGCTGACCATCCACGGGACAATCAGACCCTGATACGTGTTGAGCCAGTTCAGGTTGCTGACGGTGATGTAGTTCGGGATCAGCAACACCTCTCCCGGCACCATCATGGTCGCCAACAGCGCCACGAACAGCACGTTCCTGCCGATGAAGTCCATCCGCGCAAACGCGTACGCCGCCATGGCGCCGAAGGTCAGGTCGAAGAGGGTCTCGAGGGCGGAGACGAGGAAACTGTTCCAGAAGTAGCGGGCGAACGGCGCCGAGGCCCATGCCTTTGCGTAGTTGTCGAACGCCCAGTGCTCCGGAAACAGGTGCGGCACCGCCGTCAGCACCTCCGCGTCCGGTTTCACGGAGGTGGCGAGCATCCAGATAAACGGCCCGAGGACGAACAGGCACAGGACCACCAGCACCGCGTACGCCCAGAACTTTTTCATCCCAACCACCTCCCTACGCCTCGTAGTGCACCCGCCGGGACAGGGCCATCTGCGCCAGGGTGAAGATGAACACAATCAGGAACAGGACGTATGCCGAGGCGCACGCGTAACCCATCCGGTAGTCCCCAAATCCCTTGGTGAACATGTAGTACAGAAGGGTCATCCCACTGTTGTTCGGCCCCGCCGTCTCCCCGTACAGGACGTAGATCTGCAGGAACACCTTGAACGCCTCGATGGTGGTGAGGATGAGCAGGAAGTAGGTCGTCGGCGACAGCAGCGGAACCGTGATGCGCGCGAACTTCTGCCACGGGGTGGCGCCGTCCACGTCGGCCGCCTCGTAGTACTCTCGGCTGATGTTCTGCAGCCCGGCGAGAAAGATCACCGCGACGTAGCCGAGGTTTTGCCAGACGCCCATGACGATGATGTTGAAGAGCGTCCAGCGCGGTTCGTTCAACCAGTCCTGGGCGGAGAGTCCTACGCGTTCGAGCAGGTAGTTCAAAAGACCGAACTGGTCGTTGAAAATCCATTGCCAGACGATGCCCGTCGCCGCCAGAGAGGTCACGTATGGGATGAAAAAGGCCGTCCGAAACAGCGGCAACAGCCGGATCCGCATGTTGAGCAGGACAGCGGTCAACAATCCGAGCACGAGCACGATGGGAACGAAGAACACGACGTACAAAACCGTGTTTTTCAATGCGGTGTGAAACAGCGGGTCTTGGAAGATGTAGATGTAGTTCTGCAATCCCACGAACGGTTTGTTGGGCGACAGCATGTCCCATTTGAAAAAGCTGATGATAAACGAGTCCACGATGGGGTACACGACAAATACGCCGATCAGCACCAACGTCGGCAACAGCATCAGATAGGCGGTCACAGTACGCCGCAGGCGGAAGCTCATCCGGTTCCCTCCCCCGTCCGGTCACCGACTTTATGGTAGAGCACGCCCCGTGGCCAGGCAAGAGAAAATTTCGCGAGGACGGCCGAATTTACAACAATTTAATATGCAAGAGTGGTACAATAAAATGCTACCCGTATTTCTTTCTTTCATGCGGGTGCGAGGAGTGAAGGATTTGCGACGCGTCAGCTGGCAGTTCTTCAAGGGCATTGACACCATCGGCGGCACCGTCATCCAGATCACCGTCGACCGGTACCGCCTTCTGTTCGACATGGGACGCATCTTCAACCCAGCCGTGCCGGTGTTCGACCACGTCCTTGTGGCCCGGGACATCCGGGACATGCAGCGGATGGGCCTGGCGCCGGCCATTCCAGGGTTGTTCGAGGGGGATGGCACACAGGCGGAGGCCGGCGTCCAGACGATGGTCGCCATTAGCCACGCTCATCTGGACCACACGGGGCTGTTGCCGTATCTGCGCGGGGATATCCCGGTGTTGTTGACCGAGGACACCCACCGGTTGCTCCGGGCGCTCGACGAGGTGCTCGACGGTCCGGGCCGGGACCTCGACTACCGGCCGGTGTCGTTCAACGAGCCGGTGTCCTTCGGTCCCTTGCAAATCACCCCGGTCGCGGTCGATCACGATACACCCGGGGCGTGCGGCTTCCTGATTGAAACCCCCGAGGTCCGCTTTGTGTACACCGGCGATCTGCGCCTGCACGGATTGCACCCCGAGTGGACGCGGGAGTTTGCGCGCATCGCCCGGGCCTTTCGTCCGGACGTGCTGTTCATCGAAGGCACGCGGGCGGACAGCGAGGACAACGCCCACACCCTG
>NZ_JAIMAV010000121.1 GCF_023511815.1 Alicyclobacillus sp. | reverse complement strand
TCGGCCACGCCCCGCGCATACAGCGCACAGTTTTGCAGTTCGCGCACGTTGCCCGGCCAGGAGTACGACGTCAGCCATTGGCGCAGGCGCGGATCGAGCCGATACCGGCCCGGGTCTCCCAGAAAGTGAAGGAACAGCCGAAACACATCCTCCGGTCGGTCCCGCAGCGGCGGGATCACCAGCGGAAACACGGCCAGGCGGTAGTACAGGTCGCGGCGAAACTGCCCCGAGGCCGCCATCGCATCCAGGTCGCGGTGCGTCGCCGCAATGACGCGGATGTCGAGTGAACGCACCTTCGTCCCGCCCACGCGCAGGATCTGCTTCTCCTGCAGCACGCGCAAAAGCCGCACCTGCACCGCGGGCGTCGCATCCCCGATCTCGTCGAGGAACACCGTCCCGCCGTCGGCCAGCTCCAGCAGGCCCGCCTTGCCGCCCTTGCGCGCGCCCGTGAAGGCGCCCTCCTCGTAGCCAAACAATTCGCTCTCCATCAGGGACTCCGGCAGCGCGCTGAAGTTGACCGCCACAAACGGGCGCCCCGCCCGCGGGCTGGCGTTGTGAATCGCCTGCGCAAACAGTTCCTTGCCGACGCCGCTCTCCCCCAACAGCAATACCGTCCCGTCCGATTTGGCCATCTTCTCCGCCAACGCCTTCGCCTCGCGGATGCGAGGGCTCTCCCCGAGGATATCCTCCAGGGTGTAGCGGGCGACGTGGCCGTGCGTCTGGCGGATGCGGCCCGGGCCCGACGACATCAGCTCACGGTAGAGGTTGACCAGCTCCCGCGTCCACTTCACCGACAGGCGTTCCGCCTGCTGGCCGAGCTGAAGCCGTTGCAGCAGTTCCACCACCGTCGTCACGTCGAGGGTGCGCGTCCCGATGTCAATCACCCGCCGCACCCCGCCCGGCACGAGATGCCGCTTGCCGGGTGTGACCGCCACCTGGACGTGCTCCGGCACCGGTGTCCCCGGCGACCACGGGATATAATCCAGGTGGCCAAGGCCCGCCTCCACCAGCAGTTCGCGCAGCGCGACGGCGTCCTGCTCAAAGAGGATCACCAGGAGGACGGGGGTCCCCGCCGGCAGGTCGAGGAGTGGTTGGATGCGGCGCGGATCGAACGAGCGGCGGCAGATCATCACCGGGCATCCCGGCTCCCCCCACTCACGCCGCAGGTCCTCGAGGATGGCCGGCGTCGACACCAGGCACAGATCCGCTTCCGGCCGCGGCCCCAACGCGTCCAGACTCCGCGCCTCCAGCGCCACCAGGTCGCGCACATCCGCCAGGACCTGGCTCAACTCCTGCGAAAGCGACGCCCGCGCGTACCGGTCCGCCGTGACCAACAAGAGCCGTTTCACGGTATCCCCTCCTCCATCGCTGACCTCATCTTAACACCGAATTTTCCCGTCTGTTTCGGAATACGTAGGAAAATGGCCGCCGGTGTAGAAATGTAACCCCTGTCACACAAGTGCGAAAGGAGCCTGCCTCATGACGACCCTATCCGGCGGCCACGCCGTCGTCGAGGTCCTCGCCCGCGAAGGCGTCCGGAAGGTGTTCTCCGTGCCCGGCGAGAGCTACCTCGGCGTCCTCGACGGCCTGTACCAACACCCCTCCATTCAACTGATTGTCAACCGCCACGAGGGCGGCGCCAGCTTCATGGCCGAAGCCTACGCGAAGGCCAGCGGCGAAGTCGGGGTCTGCGCGGCGACGCGCGGGGTCGGTTCGGCCAATCTGGCCATCGGCCTGCACACCGCGATGCAGGACTCCACGCCGGTCGTCGCGCTCGTCGGTCAAATCGAGCGGCCGTTCCAATACCGCGAGGCGTTCCAGGAGGTCAATCTCGCCGGCTGGTTCAGCCACATCTGCAAGTGGGCCATTCAAATCGACGACGCCAAGCGCATCCCCGAACTCCTGCATCGCGCGTTCGCGGTCGCCCGGTCCGGTCGTCCGGGTCCCGTCGTCGTCGCGCTGCCCCACGACATGCTGGAGGACCCGTGCACCGCCGAACCCATTCAGCCGTACCGCATCCCCGCTCCCGCCGCGCCGGCTGACACCGTGGCGGCCGTGTGGGAAGCCCTCCGTCAGGCGGAAAAACCCGTGATCCTCGCCGGCGGAGGCGTCCTACGCGCCGGTGCCACGCCCAAGCTCGTGGCGTTGGCGGAGCGCCTGCAAATTCCCGTTGTCACCGCGTTCCGCCGCTTCGACGCCTTCCCGAACACGCACCCCTGCTACATCGGGTGGCTCGGGTTCGGGCCCGCGCCCCACGTGCTCGAGACCCTGCGGACGGCCGATCTCGTCGTTGCCATCGGCACCCGCTTCTCCCAGGTGACCACGCAGGACTACCGATTGCTTCCCCCGGACGCTCGACTGGTCCACGTCGACATCGCGCCAGAGGTGCTCGGCCGCGTGTATCCCCCCGCGCTCCCGGTGGTCTCCGACGCGGGCCTTTTCCTCGACGCCCTGCTCGCGCGCGTGCCCGCCGAACCAACGGAGGCCGCCGCGGCCCGCACCGCGTGGATCGCCGGACTGCACCAGCGGTATCTGGAGCACTCGACGCCGCCCGCCGACTTCCGGGACGATGTGGTCGATCTCGACGGTTTCATGCACGACCTCAACCGCATCCTGCCCGACGACGCCATTCTCACCAGCGACGCCGGCAACTTCTTCGGTTGGCTCGTGCGGTATCGGCGATTCACCCGGCCCGGCACCTACGTCGGCCCCACCTCCGGTGCGATGGGCTACGGGCTGCCCGCCGCCATCGGCGCCAAGCTGGCGCACCCCGACCGGATGGTCGTCTCCTTCTCCGGGGATGGCGGCTTCCTGATGACCTTCCAGGAGCTCGAGACGGCCGTGCGGCACCAGGTGCCCGTCGTCGCGGTGGTCGTCAACAACAACCTGTACGGCACCATCCGCGCCCACCAGGAGCGCCAGTTCCCGGGACGCGTCGTCGGCACCGAGCTTCACAATCCCAACTTCGCCGAGCTCGCGCGTACCTTCGGCGCCTTCGGCATGCGCGTAACGCGCAATCAGGACGTGCGGCCCGCCTTCGAGGAGGCCGTCGCCTGCGGGCGCCCGGCGGTCATCGAGGTGATGACGGATCCCGCCATCCTCTCCGTCGGCCAGCCGAAACGCTGAAAGGAGGCCGTCACGTGCACGACCCACTCCATGAATCCGACGCCTTTGCGGCGGCGGCGAGCCGCCCCGGGTCCCTGGCGGGTGTCCGTGTGCTCGACCTCTCTCGCGTCCTCGCTGGCCCCTTCTGCACCATGACACTCGGGGACCTTGGGGCGGACGTCATCAAGGTCGAGTCCCCGCAGGGCGACGACACGCGCGCCTGGGGGCCGCCGTTTGTCGGCGAGTACAGCGCGTACTTTCTGTCCGCGAACCGGAACAAGCGGTCCATCGCGATCGACCTGAAATCGCCGGAGGGCCTTGGCATCGTGCGCCAACTCGCCCGGACGGCCGACGTCGTCATCGAAAACTTCCGCCCCGGGAAGGCCGCCGAACTGGGACTGGGTTATTGCGATCTCGCCGCCGACCACCCGGGCCTGGTGTACTGCTCCATCTCGGGCTTCGGCCAGACCGGTCCGTATCGCGACCTGCCCGGGTACGATTTCATCGTCCAGGCGATGTCCGGTCTCATGAGCGTCACCGGGTATCCGGACGGGCCGCCGACGAAAGTCGGCGTCGCCGTCGGCGACGTGTTCACCGGGCTGTTCGCCGCCGTCGCCATCCTGGCCGCACTGCGCCATCGGGATCGGACCGGCGAGGGCCAGCATATCGATCTCGCCCTGATGGACGCGCAAATCGCCGCGTTGGTCAACATCGCCAGCAACGCCCTCGCCGGCGCCGCCCCCGGACGCCTCGGCAACGCGCACCCGAGCATCGTGCCGTATCAGACCTTTCCGGCCGCCGACGGGGACTTCGCGGTCGCCGTCGGCAACGACGGGCAGTTCCGGCGGCTGTGCGCCGCCATCGGGCATCCCGAGTGGGCCGAGGACCCGCGGTTTCGCACCAACCCGGACCGCGTCGCGCACCGTGACACCCTCATCCCCATGCTGGAGGAGGTGTTCCGGCGGCGGGATCGAAGGCATTGGATGGAGGTGCTCACCGCCGCCGAGATCCCGTGCGGCCCCATCCAGACGGTGGATGAGGTCTTCCGCGATCCGCACGTCCTCTCGCGCGGGATGCGGCAAACCATCCCGCGGCCCGGCGGTGGAGAGACGCACCTGGTCGGCAGCCCGCTGCACCTGTCGGCCACTCCGGTTGACACGTACCGGCACCCGCCGCGCCTCGGCGAACACACGGACGAGATCCTGCGCGAGCTGGGCATGGGCGAGGACGACATCCGGCGCCTGCGGGCGGCCGGTTGCGTGCGATAGAGCGAGGCCCGGGCCGCCCACCGGCCTGGCCGGCGCGCGGCCGCAGGCAGGCCGCAGGCAGGCCGCAGGCAGGCCGCAGGCAGGCCGCAGGCAGGCCGCAGGCAGGCCGCAGGCAGGGCGTGCACCGTTGCCGCCGGCGCGTGACCGCAGCCAGGGCGTGACCCGGTCGTGCAAGGCGCACGGTGAAACGTCCGAGAGCGTCCCGACGAAGGCGAGTTGAACACACCACCACACCTCAGAGAGGAGCGACATCATGCTCGATTTCAGCCTGACGGAAGAACAGTTGGCCGTGAAGAACATGGTCCGCAAGTTTGTGGATGAGGAGATCCTGCCGTACATCCGGGAGTGGGACGAGCATCACCACGTGGAGATGGGGGTATTCAGACGGCTGGCGGAACTGGGCCTGATGGGCGTCTGCATCCCGGAGAAGTACGGCGGCGCGGGGATGGATTACAACACCCTGGCCATCGTCTGCGAGGAGCTGGAGCGCGGGGACACGGCGTTTCGCACGGCGGTCTCCGTGCACACGGCGCTGAACTCGATGACCCTGTTGCAGTGGGGCACCGAGGAACAGAAGCAGAGGTACCTGGTACCGCAGGCCAGAGGGGAGAAGATCGGGGCCTTTGGACTCACCGAGCCGGGCGCGGGATCCGATGTCGCCAGCATGCAGTCCACCGCCGTCCGAGACGGGGATGTGTATGTGCTCAACGGATCGAAGATCTGGATCTCGCTGGCGGACGTCGCCGATCACTTCATCGTCTTCGCCTATACCGACAAGAGCAAGCGCCACCACGGCATCTCGGCGTTCATCGTCGAGCGCACCTTCCCCGGATTCAGCAGCCGCCCCATCCGCGGCAAGCTCGGCATCCGCGCCGGCAACACCGGGGAGCTCATCTTCGACAACGTCCGCGTCCCGGTGGAGAACCGCCTGGGTGAGGAGGGCGAGGGCTTCAAGATCGCCATGTCCGCCCTCGACAACGGCCGTTTCACCGTCGCCGCCGGCGCGTGCGGGACCATCGCCGCCTGCCTCGAGGCGTCCCTCAAGTACTGCCACGAGCGCCAGACCTTCGGCAAGCCCATCGGCCAGCACCAGTTGGTGCAGCAGATGATTGCGAAGATGTCCGCCAATCTGGAGATCTCGCGCCTCTTGGTGTGGAAGGCCGGATGGCTGAAGAACCAGGGGGTGCGAAACACGCGTGAGACGTCCTTGGCCAAGTGGATCGCCTGCGACGCCGCCTGGGAGGCCGCCAGCGACGCGGTCGAGATCCACGGCGCGTACGGTTACTCCAACGAGTACCCGGTGGAGCGGTACCTGCGCAACGCCAAGGCGCCGGTCATCTACGAGGGCACCCGCGAGATCCACACCCTGATGCAGGC
>NZ_JAIMAV010000120.1 GCF_023511815.1 Alicyclobacillus sp. | reverse complement strand
CGTCCGCCGCGCGCGCTCGAAAAAGTCCGGGCACTCTTCGCGCAGTCCGAGCGGATCGGTCTCCACAAACGCCTCCAGCCGGCCGCGCGCGACCGGGTCCATATCCGCCGCCGCCGCGAGGAGGATCGGTCCGCACGTGTCCAACAGACGCTGGGTCCACGCGCGCGGTGACGCGAAATACTGCAGCACGTCCTCAAGGGCGAACGGCGGGATGAGCCCGGCTCCCGCCGCCTGCCTGAACACGGTCTCATCCATCCGAAGCGGCGTCACCACCCGAATTCCCCGTTCCTCCAGCGCGCGCTGGCCGATCTGGCTGCGCACCGCGACCGTGAAGGTGGCGTCGCAACGGAACCCGGCGCGCTCCAGGGTGGGCAACCAGTGCCGGAAATAGCTCGATCCGGTGTTCACGATGTCGGACACGTGCACCACGTCCGAGCCTTCCGCGATGTCCTCCCCATGCCAGGTCCCATTTTTATATAGGTACAGATGCCGAGCCTCCAGCGCCTCCGCCAATGGAATCGAGAAGAACCAGTCCCGTCGCTCGCCGCCCGAGATCACCCGGGGTGGGCGGGGCAGCAGGCGGCGGGCGGTGTCGGCGAGCAGCGCCACCGTCTCCCGGTAGCCTTCGTCTCCGCGCCAGGCCGATAGGATGCGATCGCGGATGCGGCGGGATCGCTCGGCGGCATCAGGGTGATCTCTGAGAATCCCGTTGATGGCCAAGAGCGTTTCCGGCACGTGCGGCCCCGCCAGCCGTTCGACGTTGATGTAAAACGGCCCGGGCTGATTCGAGGTGTACCAGAACGGTGGCGCGTCGGCGCGGGTGCGGACCTGGATGGCGCCCGCCTCCACCAGACGGCCGAGCAGTCGCTCGTGCGTGGATGGCGCGTCCATGGACATCCTCCTTCCGAACTGTCGTGTGAAGAATATCACGCAAAGCGGGGTTTCCACAAATTCTTCGCATTGCGCGGACGGGGGTGGCGGTATAATGGCCTGTGGAGTGTGATGAAGGAGTCGATGGCCGATGGCGAAGTGGAGGAAGAAGAAGGCCAAGACGGGCAACCCGGAGAAGCCGGTCGAACGGTCTCTCACGTTTCGGTCGAATTTTGTCTATGGGATGACGTTCGTGGCCTGCCTGTCGCTGATCCTGCGCCTGGGCTATCTGCAGATTGCGCGCGGCGACGAGTTTCGCCAGACGGCGGCCAACGCGCGCGAGGACACCATCCCCGTCCTGCCGGCGCGAGGGCGGATTTATGATGCCAATGGCAACCTGCTCGCGTATGACCGGCCGGCGTACGCACTCTACCTGGCCAACGACCGTTCCCTCAAGTCGCAGTTCCCGGCCATTGCGGCGAAGCTGGCGCCCATCCTCAAGGTCAAGGAGAGCGACCTGCTCGCCACGATGGAGAAGCAGACGTACCTGTCCCAGATTGAATTGGCGACCGGCTTGAACGACCAGCAGCTGGCCTGGGTGGAGGAACACCGGTCGGAATTGCCCGGCGTCGACGTGATGGTGGAGTCGCAGCGCACGTATCCCTACGGCGTGCTCGCCGGGCAGGTGCTGGGGTACACCGGCGTCATCACCGAAGATCAATACGATCACTACGTGAACCAGCTCGGGTACCTGCCGAATCAGAAGATCGGCCGAGCCGGCCTCGAGCAGGAATACGAGTCCGTGCTGAAGGGCAAGGTCGGCAAGCAGATTGTCCAGGTCAACAGCAACGGCAATCCGATTCAAACGTTGGATTACGATCCCGCTCCCGTCCCGGGCGCCAACCTGCAGCTGACGCTCGACGGCCGCCTGCAGGCGGTGGCGCAGCAGGCGCTGATGGACGCCGTGGAGAAATCGAAGTACAGCGAGAACATCCACGACGCCGAGGCGGTCGTGCTCGACGTGAAGACGGGCGGCGTGCTGGCGATGGCGAGCTACCCGTATCTGGATCCGAACTGGTATGCCGGCGCCCCCAAATCGCTCGAGCCGCACCTGCACTACCTGAGCACCTCCGGCGCGCAGCTGAACAACGTGATCCAGAGCCCGCGCACCCCCGGTTCCACCGTGAAGATGGCGAACCTGATCACGGCGCTCAAGGCCGGTGTGGTGACCCCGGACACGCTGTTTCAGGATCACACCATCACGCGCATCGGCAGGGACACGCACCTCAGCGACAACGGCGAGTACCACGGCCTGGTGACGCCGGTCAAGGCGATCGCGGACTCCTGCGACACGTTCTTCTACGAGGTGGGCCTGTGGCTCGGCAAATGGATGGGGGCGGACTCGGTCAGCGGCGGCAGTTACACAGGAGCCTCCTCGTTGCAGAATTGGCTCAACACGCAGTTTGCCCGCGGGATTGTCACGCTCTTCCAAGGGGAGCGCGACTTCGGCCTGGGCGCTCTCACGGGCATCGACCTTCCCAACGAAGTCAAGGGGCGTTTTTACGTCGAGGACTCCCGCAAGCAGATGCTGCGCGTCGAGCTGAACCTGGACAAGGCGGAGCAGTCTCTGAAAGAACACGGGAGCTACACCCTGTACGGTTCGCCGGCGGACCTGGCGTTTGCGGGCATCGGCCAGACGCAGCAGTTCACGCCCATCGAGCTGGCGCAGTACGTGGCGACCATCGCCAACAACGGGGTGAAGCTGCAGCCGCACCTGTTGGCCAAGATCATCCCGCAGGACGGCCGTCCGGCGCAGGAGTTCAAACCGGTGGTTCAGGCCAAACTGAACATCCCGGCGCAGTATCTGAAGATTGCCCAGGAGGGCATGCACGAGGCGACCACCTACGGGACGGCCGCGGGCGCCTTCCAGGACGCGCCCTACCAGGCGGCCGGCAAGACGGGCACGGCGCAGATCACGGAGGGCGGCGTCAGCATGGACAACTCCGTGTTTGTCGGGTACGCGCCGTTTGACAATCCGCAGATTGCCATCTGCGTGATGATCCCGGGCGCCGGGTACGGCGCCGAGGCGGCGGCACCGGTGGCGCGTCAGTTGATGGACACGTACTTCAAGGAACACCACGAATTCTTCCCGAAGGATCAGTGGCTCGACACGAGCATCCCGGCGGATTACAAGCAGTGGTCGTCATACGTCAAACCGGAACAGGCGAAGTGAACGCTTCGCACGGCCGGATGGGATGGGCGCATCCGAAGGGTTCCAGCGATTCCATGCGCTCATCCGGCAGGAATCCGCCCTCCGCGTGTCGAAATTCGCTGTCGGATGCCGGCGATTTACGGCGGCAAACGACACGCGCGGAGGGATGTTGTGAAATCACGGACCTGGATGGCCGTCGCCGCGTCGTTCCTGTTGACATGGACGACGGTGGCGCCGGCGTCGGAAGCGGATGAGCTGACGCAGAAGCAGGCACAGATGCAGGCGTTGCAGTCGCAGGCGGCGCAGGTGAGCCGGCAGGCCGCCGCGGACCGGGCGCAGGCCCAACAGTTGCAGCAGGCGATCCAGTCGTACAGCGATTCCATCGCGGCCGTGAAGCAGCAGGCGGACGCGAACGCCAAGGAGATCGCAATCCTGAATCAGCAGTTGAAAGCGCTGCAGGACCGGATCGCCCAGACGGAGCAGGAGCTGTCGCAGGACCAACAGCGCCTGGATGACAGTGTGCGCGCCGTCTACGAGGATGGCACGGTGTCGTATCTCGACGTGCTGTTCCACAGCACCAGCTTCACCGACCTTCTGGATCGCATCGACGCGTTGGCCCGCGTGGCGGACCAGCAGCGCCAGTTGGCCGAGCGCGTGCGCGCGCTGCGGGACGCGCTGCAGAAAGACCAGCAGTCGAAGGCGGCGACGGTTCAGGCGCTGCAGAACAAGCAGCGTGAATACGAGCTGTTGATTCAGACCAACCAACAGCTTCAGGCGCAGAAGAAGCGCGCGTACTCGGACGCGATGGCGCGCGTTCACGCCGATGTGCAGAGGCAGGGGCTGCTGGAGAGCCAGATCCGGTTGACCCAGGCGCAGATTGCCGCCATCGAGGCGCAGACGCACCAGGCGGAGACGAAGATGCAGGACGCCTCGTACGTGGCCGAGGCGACGCGAAATCTGGCGCACGCCGACGCGTCGGCCATCATCCGGTACGCCGAGCGGTTCATCGGCACCCCGTACGTGTGGGGCGGAACGAGCCCGGGCGGGTTCGACTGCTCCGGGTACACGCAGTACGTGTTCGGACACTTCGGCATCCACCTCGGCCGGACCGCGGCCGACCAGTTCGGTCAGGGTGTGCCGGTCTCCGAAGCGAACCTGCAACCCGGAGATCTGGTGTTCTTCAGCACCTACGCACCGGGCGCCAGCCACGTCGGCATCTACATCGGCGGCGGCATGATGATCAACGCCGAGGACGCCGGTTGCATGATCACCTCCATCCACAGCGCCTACTGGGGGCCGAGGTACATCGGCGCCCGCCGGATCATTCAGGGATGACCGGCCCTGCCGGAACACAGGCGCTCTCCGGTGAAATGAAAGATTCGATGGCGCGGGCCCCGACGGGCCCGCGTTCATGTTCCTTCTTTTTCTCCCGAATACCTCCCTCCCCACGTTTAATCCTCCGCTCTGGTGCAACACTTGAAAGTGAAAGCAGATTCCACCGACTCCGGATGGCCCCCTCACCGGATGGGGCCTGGCTCCCGGGGGGTGGAAGTCCTGCGAGAACCCTCACATCCAACACCACGCGAATCACATCCCAATCACATGAAGGAGGAGAATCGCGGTGAGTTTGGCGGCGCGGTTGCGAGCGTACAAACAGGAAGAGCTGGACCTCCACTGGGAGGGGACGTTTGAGCAGTACCTCGGGCTGGTCGAGAAGAACCCGAACATCGCCAATACCGCGCACGCGCGCGTGTACGACATGATTGTGTCGGCCGGCGTGGAGGAGGTGGATGGGCACAAAATCTACCACTTCTTCGATGACGAGCTGTTCGGGTTGCAGATCCCGCTCGAGCGGTTGGTCGAGGAATATTTCCACTCGGCGGCCAGGCGGCTGGACGTGCGCAAGCGCATCCTGCTCCTGATGGGCCCGGTCAGCGGCGGCAAGTCCTCGCTGGTGACGCTGCTCAAGCGCGGGCTGGAGGCGTACAGCCGGACCGACCGGGGGGCGGCGTACGGCATCAAGGGCTGCCCGATGCACGAGGAACCCCTGCACCTCATCCCGCACCGGCTGCGGCCGGAGATGGAGCGGGAGCTGGGCGTGCACATCGAGGGGGATCTGTGTCCGGTTTGCCAGCTGCGGTTGGAGGAGGAGTTCGGCGGCGACATCCTGAAGGTGCCGGTGGAGCGGATCCTGTTCAGCGAGGCGAAGCGCATCGGCATCGGGACGTTCAGCCCGTCCGATCCGAAGTCGCAGGACATCGCAGACCTGACCGGCAGTGTCGACTTTTCCACCATCGCCGAGTACGGGTCGGAGTCCGATCCGCGCGCGTTCCGGTTCGACGGCGAGCTCAACAAGGCCAACCGGGGCATCCTGGAGATGCAGGAGATGTTGAAGATTGACAGCAAGTTCCTCTATCACCTGCTCAGCCTGACGCAGGAGGGGAACTTCAAGGCCGGGCGGTTCGCCCTCATCTCCGCGGACGAGCTGGTCATCGCGCACACGAACGAGACGGAATACCAGGCCTTCATCTCCAATAAGAAAAACGAAGCGCTCCATTCCCGCATGGTGGTCATGCCCATCCCGTACACGCTGCGCGTCAGCGACGAGGTGCGCATCTACGAAAAGCTGATCCGGCAGAGCGACCTGCGCGACGTGCACATTGCGCCGCACGGGCTGCGCACCGCCGCCATCTTCTCGGTCCTCTCGCGCCTGAAGGAGTCGACGAAGGCCGACCTGATGAAAAAGCTCAAGCTGTACGACGGGCAGGATGTGGAG
>NZ_JAIMAV010000119.1 GCF_023511815.1 Alicyclobacillus sp. | reverse complement strand
GGGCCTGGTTGGGCCTGGTTGGGCCTGGTTGGGCCTGGTTGGGCCTGGTTGGGCCTGGTTGGGCCTGGTTGGGCCTGCTGGGGCCACGCGGTCGGCCGGGCCGGCTTGTCGACGGTTCAGGCACTCGGCATAGCCGGGGCGTCGGCTGCGCTCGAATCGCCGTCGAAGCTTGGTGGCCGGACGCTGGTCCTTGCACCGTCGGCGTTTGACGTTTTGCGGCCGGCGGGCCCGGTTCGCTTGGTATAGGCCTTGGGTCGTAAGACCGCATGGCGGACCGGCAAGACGCCACGTATGGCCGGATGCGGTTCGGCGTTGGGCATGTTGCGTCAAGGTGGCCACCCGGATGGCACCGGATGGGGCCGGATGGCACCGGGATCGGCCGCATTTCGTTCATGTACTGCCAACCTCTTCGCGACGGAGGGGGTGGTTTCCTGCAATGGTTTGAGAGAAGCAGCCACTGGCAGGCGGCGGGGGTGGGGGGGATTGTAGATACGGCTACTGGCTTTGAGGGCCGGTGGCGCTGAGACGTGGAAAATCGTAGTAAGTCGGCCCGTCAACGGTCGGTTCGACGACCGCGGTGGTGGCTGAAACTTGGAATGCGGCTTTCACAGGGCTCAGGATGCGGGTTCAGACGGCGAATTCCGGCGAGTTAATACGAAAATCCACGTTTGATACACCTCTCACCGTACAGGGTTTGCAGGCCGTCTCCGATTCGGGGTGCTACGGCGATGGCGATACCGCCCGGGCACACGCTTGAAGTTCGGTTTCACAACCCCTTGCGGCGCTAGCAACCGGATGGCACCGGATGAGTCTCCTCTTTAATTCATGTATTGCCAACCTCTCCGCGACGGAGGGGGGTCTCCGGCGCTGGTTCATTTAGGGTAAGCAGCCACGGGAGGGTGGAGGAGGTGGGGGCGTCGATTCTAGTACGGCTACTAGCTTTGAGGGCCGGTGGCGCTGAGACGCGGAAAATCGTATTAAGTCGGGCCATCAACGGCCGGTTCGACGACCGCGGTGGTGGCTGAAACTTGGATTTTCGTAGTAAATCGGCCGATCCAGCCGTCGAGATCGCGGATTTACTACGAAAATGCGGCTTTCACAGGGCTCAGGATGCGGGTTCAGACGGCGAATTCCGGCGAGTTAATACGAAAATCCACATTTCATATCGGCGCACCTCGCACCGTGCAAGACGCTGACCCGGGGGTGCGCTGAAGACGACGATACCGCCTTGGCGTACGATTGATGGTTCGCCAGGGTGGCCGGTGGCAACAGGATGGCACCGGGGTGGGCCACCTTTCCTTCATGTACTGCCAACCTCTCCCCGGCAGGGGTGGTCTCCGGCGGTGGTTCATTTGGGGTAAGCAGCTACGGAAGGGTGGAGTAGGTGGGGGCGTCGATTTCAGATACGGCCGGGGTAGGCGATTTAGCGTTGTGGGCGTCGGAGCTGAGACGCGGAAAATCGTATTAAATCGGCCCGTCAACGACCGGTTCGACGACCGAGGAGCCGGCTGAAACTTGGATTTTCGTAGTAAATCGGCCGATCCAGCCGCCGAAACTGCGGACTTACTACGAAAATGCAGCTTTCACAGGCCCAACATAAGGGTTCTGACGGCGAATTCCGGCGAGTTAATACGAAAATCCACATTTCATATCGGCGCACCTCGCACCGTGCAAAGCGGGAAAGCCGCCGATCCGTCTCGGCGCCAGCCACACCCGACCGCTCAACCTATCACTGTAGACGGCATTAGATCCGGCTACCCGGGGTGCTATGAAGATGGCGTTAACGCTGCAGCCGCATTGACCCGTGTTCCGGCACACTCCCGGCCGTGCACATGAAGGGCGAGGCGACGGGGCTGGCTCCATAGCCACCTGCCCAACCGCTCCGACACACACCAGACCGTGTATGCACGGCACGAGACGGCACCACCGGGTACCGTACACCTCACCTCTGCTTGCGCAACGTAACATTGTTATGTTACATTGAAGTCGCTGAATCTCATTCAGGCCGCCGCAGCCCATTCAGGCCACTGAGACAACCCATCCTCGGGACGGGGCGGTCCAGCCACTCAGCGGCGGCGAAGTCCCCGGCGCGGCGGCGAAGTCCCGGGCGGGGCGGCAAAGTCCCGGGCATGGCAGCGAAGCCCCGGGCGTGGCAGCGAAGCCCCGGGCGTGGCAGCGAAGCCCCGGGCGCGGCGGCGAAGTCCCGGGCATGGCAGCAAAGTCCCCGGCGCGACAGGCAGCGAGGTCCGCGGTGCGATCGCGAAGTCCCGGGCGTGCCATCCCACACCACGTGGAAAGCGGCGGCCGGGGCGGGTGATGCGGGGAAAAAGGGGGTGACGGCGATGGACCAAGACCTGATTTCGAAGAAGGAGCTGCTGGAGCTGACGGGGATCTCGTACGGTCAGCTCTACCGCTGGAAGCGCAAGCGCCTGATCCCGGAGGAGTGGTTCATCCGCAAGTCCACGTTCACGGGCCAGGAGACGTTCTTTCCGCGGGAGAAGATCCTGGCGCGCATCGAGCGGATCAAGGACATGAAGGACGATCTGTCGCTCGACGAGCTGGCGGACGTGTTCTCGCCGAATCCGGCGGGGGTGTCGATCCGGTGGGATGAGGTCAGGGAACGTCACATTGTTACGGAGGTTGCGCAGCGGGTGTATCGGGAGCGGCACCCGGAGGTGCGGGTGCTGTCCTTCGACGCGATGCTGTGCCTGTACGTCCTGGATGTGGCGCTGCAGACGGGCGAGGTCAGCCTGGACGAGGGGCGCATGGCCCTGGCGTTGATGGAGGAGGCCTACGCGCCGATGCGGGGCGATCCGGCGGGGCCCGGGCGGGCGGTGGAGCTGGTGTTTGTGAGAAAGCTCGGGATCGCGACGTGTTTGTTGGTGGCTCTGCCGGGGGAGATTCGGTTTGAGCCGGGGACGCGGGTGGTGGCGCGGATTCACATTCCGACCTGCGTGGAGCAGTTGAAATTGAAACTGGTGTGAGGAGGGAGCGCGGTGAGCGAGGGTTGGGAGCCAACGACGGTCCAGGCTGCGACAGGCGGCGCGGCCGGTCGTCCGCCGGGAGAGGATGAGGGCCGCCGGGATCTGATGCTCTCCGGCGTGGTGACGGCGGGCGGGGGCGTGTACCGCAACGTGCACGTCAGCGGCGTCGGGCGCATCGAGGGGGATGTGGTGTGCGAGCGCGCGCGGATCGACGGTGTGATGTCGGTGCGCGGATCGCTGGAGGCGCAGGAGCTGGTGGCGAATGGCAAGGCGACGATCGAGGGGGCGCTGCGCGGGCACACCCTCCGGCTGTCGGGGCAGATCCGCGTGGACGGGGACTGCGCGGCCGAGGTGGTGGAGCTGGCGGGGGCGCTGCATGTCGACGGGCTGGTGAGCGCGGATGAGGTGACGATCCGGTTGTACGGCGGATCGAAGGTGCGGGAACTGGGGGGCGGCCGCATTCGTGTGCTTCGCAGTTGGCGGTGGGGCTTCCTCACCCGGTATCGGCGGCTGACGGTGGATGCGGTGGAAGGGGACGACATCCGCCTGGAGGCGACCCGGGCGCGGGTGGTGCGCGGGGATCAGGTGCATATCGGCCCGGGGTGCGACGTGGACCGGGTGGAGTACCGCACCGGGTTGCGGGTGGACGATGGGGCGCATGTGAGGGAACGGGTGCAGGTGTGACGGCCGGGTGGGCCGATGTGTGAGGAGGGGTGGCTGTGGAGCGGGATCGTGACAAGGCGCGGCAGGCGCCGCGGGATCTGACGATCACGGGGGAAGGCACGCTGGCGGGCGGCACCTACGGGCGCGTGCGCATCCGTGGCGAGGGGGAGCTGCACGGGGACATCGCCTGCGAGGCGCTGCGGGTGCTCGGCAACTGTCGGGCGGAGGGGCGGCTGGACGCGCAGGTGGTGGATGTGACGGGGACGCTCGACGTCGCGGACGGGATGCGCGGGGGCCGCGTGCTGGGGCGCGGGACCGTGACGGTGCGCAAGGACGCGGTGTGGTCGCAGGTGCGCTACCGCGGGGTGCTGACCGTGGACGGGGGATGTCGGGCTGACAGGCTGGACGTCCGCGGAATGCTGAACGTGGGCGGGGACCTGGACGCGGAGGCGTGCGTGATCGCGGGGACGCTGACGGTGGAGGGTTTCGTCAACGCGGAGTCGCTGGAGTTGGTGTTGTTCGGGCCGTCGCGGGCCGGCGGGATCGGCGGCGGGAAGGTGTGGGTGCGGCCGAGCCGGATGCCGTTCGCGGCGGACGGCGAGCTGACGGTGGACGAGGTGGAGGGCGACGAGGTGGTGCTGGACCGCACGATCGCGCGGGTGGTGCGGGGGGGCCGGGTGACCATCGGCCGCGGCTGCCGGGTGGACGTGGTGGAGTACCGGGAGGCGTACGAGGCCGACCCGCGCGCGGAGGTGGGCGAGGCCAGGAAGGTGTAGGGGCGGGCGCGGGGCGCGATCGCGGTGGCGGTGGCGCGGGGTGCGATCGCGGGTGGCGGTGGCGCGGGGTGCAGTGGCGCGGTGGCGCGAGCGCGGGTGGCGGCACGGGGCTCGCGTGGGCGCGGAGATGCGGGGGTGCGGTGGCGCGGTGGTGCGAGCGCGATCGATTGTGGTCGATCGGGGGAGGAGGAGTTGGGATGGAGCGACCGAATCGGTTGGGATGGATTTTGGCCGGGCTGTTGCTGGGGACGTTCGTGGCGTCCTTGGATCAGACGATTGTGTCGACGGCCATCGGCACAATCGTGGGGCAGCTGGGCGGGCTGGACCAGTTCGTGTGGGTGACCTCGGCGTACATGGCGACGGAGATGGCGGGCATGCCCATCTTCGGCAAGTTGTCGGATATGTATGGACGCAAGCGGTTTTTCCTGTTCGGGGTGCTGGTGTTTCTGCTCGGATCCGTGCTGTGCGGCACGGCGCACAGCATGACGCAGCTGGCGGTGTACCGCGCCATTCAGGGGATTGGTGGCGGCGCGCTGATGCCGATCGCCTTCACCATCCTGTTCGACGTGGCGCCGGCGAAGCTCATGGGCAAGTTCTCGGGGCTCATCGGCGCGGTGTTTGGGGTCTCGAGCATCGCGGGACCGTTGTTGGGGAGCTTTCTCACGGACCACCTGGGTTGGCGCTGGGTGTTTTACGTCAACGTGCCGTTGGGGCTCGTGGCGTGCCTGCTCGTGGCCTGGGCGTACCACGAGTCGCAGCGGCACCCGAAGGAGACCATCGACTGGATGGGCATCCTGACGCTGGTCCCCGCCGTCGCCAGCCTGATGTTCGCGATGGAGTTCGGCGGGCACCGGTACGCGTGGACGGACGGACATGAGCTGCTGCTCTTTTCGATCTCGCTGGTCTGCTTCACCGCCTTCCTGCTGGCGGAGGCTCGGGCGCAGGCGCCGATTGTGGACTACGGGATGTTTCGGTACCGGCTGTTTGCGGGCAGCATCTGGGTGGGCCTGTTCGCGAGCGCGGCGTTCATCGTGGCGGTGGTGTACATTCCGATCTTCGTGCAGGGGGTTCGCGGCGGCACGGCGACCAATTCGGGTCTGGTGCTCCTGCCCATGATGCTCGGCAGCTCCTTCTCGGCGCCCATCGGTGGTGCGCTGGCGAACCGTCTGCGGTATCGGACCATCCTGTGGGTGGGTTGCGCGATTCTTCTCGCCGGAATTGCGGGCCTGTCGACGATGACGCCGCGGACGCCGGGGTGGCTTCTGACGGTGTACATGGTGCTGGTGGGACTTGGCATCGGGCCGTCGTTCTCAGTGCTGGGGATGGCGAGCATGCACCATTTCACCGCCCAGCAGCGCGGCGCGGCCAGCTCGACCATGTCGTTCATCCGTGAGCTCGGGATGACCGTCGGGATCACCGTGTTCGGCGCCATCCAACGGGACGACTTCGCCGCCCGCCTGAAGCAGGCTTTCGCAGGTCTGATCGGTGAGGGAGCCGGCGGCGGGGGCGTGGGCGCCGGGCCGGGCGCGGGCG
>NZ_JAIMAV010000012.1 GCF_023511815.1 Alicyclobacillus sp. | reverse complement strand
CTCAGCCCCCGTAGAACAGGCCCAGTTCGCGCAGGGTGAGCGGATCGCCCGAGCGGTGAACGCCGGCGTCGACCACCTCACCGACAAACAGCACGTGGTCCCCGCGGTCCACCGTGTCGGTGACTTTGCACTCGAACCAGGACAGCGCGTCCTTCAGAATCGGGCTGCCGGTGGTGGAGGTGTAGAACTCCACATCGCCGAACTTGTTGCCGACGCGCGATACCGGCTTGAAGAACTGGAACGCCAGGTCCTTCTGCCCCGACTCCAGCACATTGACCGAGAACACGCCCGATTCCCGGATCCCGTCGCACGACGCGGTGCCCTTCTTCACCCCGATGGCCACCAGCGGCGGCGCGAACGAGGTCTGCGTCACCCAGTTCCCGGTGAACGCGTTGACGTCATCCCCCAGCTTGGTGCCGATGACGTACAACCCGTACGTGATGCCCCGCAGCGCGGTCTTCTTCGCCTGTTCATCCATGACACACGCCTCCTTCATCTGCCCGAGTCGCGCCTGGACGCGCGGTTTCATCCAGGGCGCGGCACATCCGGTATCCGGATGCCTCCGTCTCCATGATAGTCCAAACGCGGCCATCGCCAAAGCGGGACGCGGCGCTTGGGCAAGCCGCTCTTGCCGGCCGGCGCGATCGGCAGTAAACTCATTCGTGAAATGAAATTTTCTAAGACTGAAGGGATCCACATGCCGCTGTGGAAGAGGAATCTGTTTGTCGCCTGGTTCGGATGTTTCGCCACCACGGCGGGGATGAGCCTCATCGTGCCGTTTTTGCCCCTGTACATCCAGCTCCTGGGGGTCCACGACACCGCGGCGGTGGAGCGGTGGTCCGGGATTGCTTTCGGATCGACCTTCCTCATGTCGGCCATCGTCTCGCCCATCTGGGGGCGCATCGCGGACCAAAAGGGCAGAAAGCTGATGTTGCTGCGCGCCAGCCTGGGCATGGCCGTCATCTGCTCGCTGATGGGGTTCGCGCAGAACGTGTACGAATTGACGCTGCTGCGGCTGCTGATGGGGTCGGTGTCGGGTTACATCGCGGCCGCCATCACGCTCATCGCTACTCAGACCCCGCGCGATCACGCCGGCTGGGCCCTCGGCACGCTCTCCACGGGGACGGTCGGCGGCAACCTGATTGGCCCGCTCGTCGGCGGGTATCTGGCGGAGGTCATCGGGTTGCGCAATGTGTTTTTCGCCACCGGCCTGATGATGTTCATCGCCTTTCTCATCACCCTGTTCCTCGTGAAGGAACACTTCCAGCCGTCGAAGAAGGCGGCGGTTCCCTGGCGTGAGGTGTGGCGGATGGTGCCCAATCCGCGCCTGGTCGTCACCATGATGGCCTCCACCTTCATCCTTCAGCTGGCGATGATGTCCATCCAGCCGATTGTGACCGTGTACGTCTCCCTGTTGACGGGACCGTCGCCGCACATCGCCCTCATCGCCGGATGCGTGGTGGCCGCCTCCGGGATTGCCAACGTGCTGGCCGCGCCGTGGCTCGGCAAACTCTCCGATCACGTCGGCCCCCTGCGGGTCCTCACCGTCTGCCTCGTGATCGGCGGAATTGTCTTCATCCCGCAGGCGTTCGTCACCTCGCCCTGGCAGCTGATGGGCCTGCGCTTCCTCCTCGGGCTGGCCAGCGCCGGCCTGTTGCCGTCCATCAACGCCATCGTCAAGCGCAGCGCCCCGGACGCCATCTCCGGCCGCATCTTCGGCTACAACCAGTCCGCGCAGTACCTCGGCAACATCGGCGGATCGTTGTTGGGCGGCGAGATGGCGGCCGCCTTTGGCATCCACTACGTGTTCTTCTCCACCGCGGCGCTGATGCTCGGCAACGCCCTGTGGGTGTTTGCGTCCGGCACCTGGGATCATCGCAACAAACGCCGCACCATCCCCCACCCATCCGTGTGATGGGTGGCCGTCTCCCAACGGCTCACCCCCTGCCCAGCTTGCGCAGCGCCATCCCCGTCCAGAACGACAGCACCAGATGCGCGGCCGCGCGCACGGTCAGATCCCGCACGTCCTGCGACGGGTCCGCGCAGACCACATCCAATCCGCACACCTTCGGGTGCCCGCCGAGCGCCTCGAGCGCGTCGGCGGCCTCCCAAAGCGTGAGGCCGTACGGGACCGGCGCGGCGACGCCCGGGGCGAAGGCGGGATCGAGCGCATCCATATCAAAGGTGACGTACACCGCATCGACCGACGCCGCGAGCCGCCCCACCGCCTCGTCCACCACGGCGGCCAGCCCCCGGCGCCGCACCGCGCGCATCGGCACCACGGTCACCCCATGTTCCAGCGCGTACCGGTGGTAATGCGCACTGTTCGCGAAGTCCCGCAGCCCAATCTGCACCACGTTCCGGCCGTCCACCACCCCGGAGTCCAACACCGTCCGCATCGGCGTCCCGTTCGTGCGGCCGCCGTCCTCCAGGTTGCGCACGTCGTGGTGCGCGTCAAAGTGCAGGATGCCGTACCGCCGCCCCCGCGCCGCCGCCATGCCGAGGATGGCCGCGCCGGTGACCGAGTGATCGCCCCCGAGCAGCACCAGCGGCCGGTCAAACCGCCGCCAGTACGCCCTCACCGCCGCCTCAATCGCGCTGTGGCAGGCCGCCAGGTCGGTGGGGTGCATGCGGATGTTGCCGAGGTCGATCACGCGGATCACCTCCCCCACATCCACCCCGTGGGTCACGCTGTACGGCGTCATCCCCGCGAACGCGGCGCGAATGGCGTCCGGCAGCCGGAACGCCGCCGAGTGGCTGATGGACGTCTTGCTCAGCGGCGCCCCGATGAGGGCGGCGTCAAACGCGCCCGCGTCGCCCGGTAAAGCGTCCGCCGCTTCACCACCCGCCGCAGAAACCGGCAACGCGCCCGCCGCAGAAACCGGCAACGCGCCCGCGTCGCCCTCGCCGCCCGGTAAAGCGCCCGTCGCGCCGCGCGCCCACGGCCGGATCCAATCCGACACCTTCCGGTCGAACCGATCCCGAAACCGCCCGCCCGGCCGCTCCAACCAAGCCTCCAGTCCGCCATCCATCACGCCCGTCCCTCCTCCCCCGTCCGCCGGATCACGACCTGCCGGCCGCGCTTGAAGACCATGTGGACGTGGTTGACGCCGAAGTGGTACGGGATGTACGCCAGCGAATCCGTGTCCCACACCACCACGTCCGCCTGCCACCCCGGCTCCAGGCGCCCCACCGTACGCCCCCGGCCCGCGGCGTACGCGGCGTTGCGCGTCACCGCGCACAGGATCTCCTCCGGCGTCATTCGCAGCAGGTTCGCCGCGAACGCCATCACGAGCTGCAGCGATTCGCACGGGCACGAGCCCGGGTTGTAATCCGTCGCCAGCGCCACCGCCGCTCCCGCCTCGTCCATCAAAAAGCGCGCGTCCGCGTGCCGCGCGTGCCCGAGGTTCCAGGTCGTGCCCGGCAACAGCACGGCGATGACGCCCGCGTCCGCACACCGGCGCAGGCCATCGCGGGTGGAGGCGACCGCGTGATCGACCGTCACAGCCCCCAGCTCCGCCGCGAGTTCCGCCCCGCCCAACGGGTGAATCTCGTCCGCGTGAATCTTCACCCCCAGGCCCAGCCTGCGGCAGGCCGACAGAAACCGGCGGCTCTCCTCGACGGAGAACACGCCCGCCTCGCAGAAGATGTCGGCAAACTCCGCCAGCCCCTCCGCCCGCGCCCTGGCGGCCACCGCCACCATCTCGTCGAGGAACGCCCCCGTTCGGTCCCGGTACTCGGGCGGCACGGCATGCGGCCCGAGGAAGGTCGGCACCACCTCCACCGGCTGCACCTCATTCAGGCGGCGCATCACGCGCAGCTGCTTCAACTCCGTCTCGGCGTCGAGGCCGTACCCGCTCTTCGCCTCCACCGTCGTCGTCCCGTGCTCGAGCATGCGCGCGAGCGTCCGCCGGGCCTTGGCCACGAGCTCCTCCTCGCTCGCCGCCCGGGTCGCCCGCACCGTGGACAGGATGCCTCCGCCCCGCCGCAGGATCTGGAGGTACGGGACGCCCGCCAGCTTCTGCGCCAACTCGTCCTCGCGGGATCCCGCGTGGACCAGGTGCGTGTGCGGATCCACCAGCCCCGGGGTCACCAGCCGCCCGCCCACATCGAGGATGTCGATCCCGCCCGGTCCCGAACCCTCCCCACCTTCGCCGTCCGCGGCGGCCCCGCCACCCGCCATGCCCGCCGCGGCGGCATCCCGCAGGCGCCTCCCGCCGGCCAACCAGCCCAACCGCTCAGCCTCCGCCCGCGGCCCCGCGAAGGCGATGGACTCCCCCCGGATCACCACCACCCCGTCCTCCACCAGCCCCACGTCGCGCATCGCGCGGCCTCGCCGCGGGCCGTCACCCCCCGCCAGCGTCGCCAGGCGCGCGTTCACCAGCACCCGCAGCCCGGGCTCGCCGCGGTCCGCGCCGGGCCGCTGCGCCACCTCCATCCCAGCGCCCCGCGCCACCTCCATCCGCTCCATCCCGGCGCCCCGCGCCCCCTCGGATCGCTGCGCCACCTCCATCCCCTCGCGCCGCGCCCCGTCCTCCGGCATCGCGCCGCCTTCCGCCATCGCCCTCACCCCTCCATCATCGGGATGCACACGCCCCGCTCGCGCGCGACCTCGATGGCCCGCTCGTACCCCGCGTCCGCGTGGCGGACGATGCCCATGCCCGGGTCGGTCGTCAGCACGCGCGCGAGCTTTCGCGCCGCCCGCTCCGATCCGTCCGCCACCACCACCATCCCGGCGTGAATCGCGTACCCGATGCCGACCCCGCCGCCGTGGTGAACCGACACCCAGCTCCCGCCCGCCGCGGTGTTCAACAGGGCGTTCAAAATCGGCCAATCCGCGATGGCGTCGCTGCCGTCTTTCATCGCCTCCGTCTCCCGGTTCGGGCTCGCCACCGAGCCGCAGTCCAAATGGTCCCGCCCAATCACTATGGGGCCCGCCAGCTCGCCCCGCCGCACCAGGTCGTTGATGGCGAGCCCGAACGCCGCCCGCTGCCCGTAGCCCAGCCAGCAGATGCGCGCCGGCAGTCCCTGAAACCGCACCTTTCGACGCGCCATCTCAATCCACCGCCGCAGCCGATCGTCCTCCGGGAACAGCTGCAGCACCAGGTCGTCCGTCTTGCGGATGTCCTCCGGATCGCCCGACAGCGCCGCCCATCGGAACGGCCCCTTGCCCTCGCAGAACAGCGGCCGGATGTAGGCGGGTACAAATCCGGGATACGAAAACGCCTGCTCAACCCCCGCCTCGTACGCCACCTGGCGGATGTTGTTGCCGTAATCGAACACCGTCGCGCCGCGCGCCCGCAGATCGATCATCGCCCGCACGTGCTTCGCGATGCTCTCGCGCGCCCGCCGCACGTATTCCGCCGGGTCCCGCTGGCGCAGCGCCGCCGCCCCCGCCACGTCCAGCCCCTCCGGCACGTAGCCGTTCAGGACATCGTGCGCCGACGTCTGGTCGGTGACGAAATCGGGCGTCACCCCGCGGCGCACCAGCTCCGGCAGCACCTCGGCCGCGTTGCCGAGCAGCCCGATGGACAGCGGCCGCCCCTCCTCCATCGCGTGCCGCGCCAGCGCCAGGGCCTCGTCGAGGCTGCGCGCCGCGACGTCCAGGTAACCTGTCGTGATGCGGCGTTGGATGCGGTCGGGATCGATCTCGACAATCACCCCCACCCCTTCATTCATCGTGATCGCCAGCGGCTGCGCGCCGCCCATCCCCCCGAGCCCGGCCGTGACGGTCAGCGTCCCGCGCAGGCTCGGCAGGCCCTTCCGCCGCGCCGCCTCGGCGAACGTCTCGAACGTCCCCTGCAAAATCCCCTGCGATCCGATGTAGATCCAACTCCCCGCGGTCATCTGCCCAAACATCGTCAACCCGCGCGCCTCGAGGTCCCGAAACGTCTCCCAGTCCGCCCACCTGGGCACCAGAAGCGAGTTGGCAATCAGGACGCGCGGCGCGTCCTCGTGCGTGCGAAACTTGCCCACCGGCTTGCCGGATTGCACCAGGAGCGTCTCATCGTCCTCCAGCGCCTGCAGGCAGCGCACCAGCGCGTCGAAGCACGCCCAGTTACGAGCCGCTTTGCCCATCCCGCCGTACACCACCAGATCCTCGGGGCGCTCGGCGACCTCCGGATCCAGGTTGTTCATCAGCATCCGCAAGGCCGCCTCCTGCTCCCACCCCTTGCACGACCGCTTCGATCCCCGCGGCGCCCGCACAGTCCGAGCGCCCGACACCGGTTGCTCCATCGCAGTCCCTCCCTGTGGGTTCCCTCGCGTCCTTTGTCTCGACCGCCCACCTCGACACATCCCGCCTGTGCTCTAGCGAGGCCCCGGCTCCGCCGGGTGACTCCGGGATCCCCCAACGGATCGCTTCGCGCCCGGCCCTCACTCCGCCCCATCCCGCGCCAGCGCCCGCAGGTGCCGGTTCAAGGCGCCCGTGAGCAGCGCCTGTGCCAGCGCCTCGACCTCCTTTGCATACGCTCGATCCCGCTCGTACCGCCCCACCCGCTCCCGAACCCATCGCTTCAGTTCATGCCCGAAGGGCGAGAGCCGTGCCTGATCCCGCCACTCCAGGGCCTCGGCGGCGCAGATGAGCTCGATGGCCACCACCCGCGCGGCGTTCTCCACCACCTGCGCCGCCTGGCGCGCCGCGATGGTGCCCATGCTCACGTGATCCTCCTGATTCGCGGAGGAGGGAATGGAGTCGACGCTCGCGGGATGCGCCAGGACCTTGTTCTCCGAGACGAGGCTGGCGGCGACGTACTGGAGGATCATGAGCCCCGACTCCAGCCCCGGGCGCCTGGCGAGAAACGGCGGCAGCCCCTCGCTCAACTGGGGATTGAGGAGCCGTTCGGTGCGGCGCTCGGAGATGTTCGCCATCTCGCTGACGGCGATTTTGAGATAGTCCATGGCGAGCGCCACGGGCTGGCCGTGAAAGTTGCCGCCGGACAGCACCCTCCCCTCGTCCGGCAGGAGGAGCGGGTTGTCGGTGACGGCGTTGACCTCGATGGCCAGCGTCTCGCCGACGTGGTGCAGCGCCCGCCACGACGCCCCGTGCACCTGCGGCACACAGCGCAGCGAATACGCGTCCTGCACGCGGCTCCCCCGTTTACTGGAGGCCTCCGGCCCCGGGCGGGTGGTGTCCTCCGACGCCGACCAGCCGGCGAGTCCGCTGCCGGCGAGGTACCGCATCAGCCGGGCGGCGACCTCCGCCTGCTCGGGGTGGCCGCGAAGGCGGTGGATGGGCGCGGCGAACGGATCGATCAGACCCAACAGCGCCTCCACGCTCAGCGCGGCCGCGGCATCGGCGGCCTCCGCGACCCACCGCGCCCGCTGAAACGCCAGGACACCCACGGCCGTCATCGCCTGCGTCCCGTTGATGAGCGCGAGCCCCTCCTTGGGCCCCAGCCGCACCGGGCGGATGCCCGCGCGCCGCAACGCCTCTGCGCCCGGCAACCGTTCGCCCTGGAACACGGCCTCCCCCTCCCCGATGAGCACGAGCGCCAGATGCGCCAGCGGGGCGAGATCCCCGCTGGCGCCGAGCGATCCCTGCTGCGGAACCACCGGGTGGATGCCGGCGTTCAGGCACGCCGTGAGCGCCTCCGCCGTCTCGGGCCGGATCCCGGAGTTGCCGCGCGCGACGGACACCAGCCGCAGAAACATCATCGCCCGCACCACGTCCTCGGGGAACGGCGGCCCGACGCCGCAGGCGTGGCTGCGCAACAGGTTCACCTGCAGCGCCTCGGTCTCTTCACCATCCAGCCGCACCGCCGCGAGCTTCCCAAAGCCGGTGTTCACGCCGTACACCACGCGGCCGGCGCGGACGAGATCCGTCACCATCCCCGCCGCTCGCGCCATCGCCGCGATGGCCCGCGCGTCCAGGACCACCCGGGCCCCTCGCCACGCCACGTCCGTCACGTCGCTCAACCCGACCTCCCGCCCACCGACCTGAACCACCGGCACGCCCGATGGATCCGTTTCGCACATGGCATCTCCCTCGTTTCGTGTTGTGTGTGAAAGTTTGTGTGCACGCGGCGGGATCGAAGGAAAAAACAACAGGAGGCCAAACAGATCAGATCTCTGTTCAGCCCCCTGAACTCCCTGCGTACGCTCTGGGCATCGGATTCAGTTCAACCATTCATTCCGCCTGCGATCTACCTGTCGGGAAGGACCCTCCCCGACGCTTGCTCCCGCGGCCATGCCTCCGAACGGCCCGGACGGACACCGCCCGCTCGGCGGACCCTGGCCGGCGCCGGTGCGGAGCGGGGCCTGGCCGGCGCCGGTGCGGAGCGGGCTCGATGCCGACGCCGGTGCGGAGCGGGCTCGATGCCGACGCCCGACGGGCCCTGGCCGGCGCCGCCTCTGGGCGGGTCCTTACGGACCCCGCTCGCTCGGCGAGCCCTGGCCGGCGCCGGTGCCCGGCGGATCCTTGCCGCGGGATCCTCTTCTCTTGATTGTATGCTCCGCATCCGCGGATTCGCCCATCGGACGGGTCGAAGGCCACGGGTCCACGCTCATCCGTCACGCCTGTGTTCCATTGGGACCGGCGACCCCCTCGGCGACCAGCCGCGCGAGTTTCCGGCGAACGTTCTCCAGGTGTTCCACCATCGCGGTGCGTGCGGCGATGGCGTCACCCCGTCGTATGGCCGCCACAATGGCGGCGTGTTCATCCGCCACCTGGCGCACGCGCTCCGGATCACCCTGATTTTTGCCAAGCGTATAGGTCATGCCTTCCGCAACGAGATCGGCGATGCGATCCATCAACTCCACCAACACATCGTTCTGAGTGGCCCGTGCGATGGCCCGGTGCAACTTCAGATCGCTGCCGGCGCCCGACCCGTGCATGGAAACCTCGTGCCAGTAGCCGTCCAGGGCTTCCTCCATCTGCTGGAGACTCGAGTCATCCGCTCGTTGGGCGGCCAACTCGGCGGCGCCAGCCTCGAGCAGGATCCGCACCTCCAGCAGATGCAGCGCGGCCTCGGGAAAATTGAGCAGTGACGCCGCCACCGGCGGGATGTAGGTGCTGACATCGACCTTCCGCACGAAGCTGCCCTCACCGTGCCGGACTTCGATGATGCGCGCCGCCGCGAGGACGGACAGCGCCTCACGGATGCACATGCGGCTCACGCCAAACGCCTCCGCCAACTCCTTCTCGGAAGGAAGGCGCTTTCCTGGCGGGTACTCGCCGCTTTGAATCATCCCTTTGATGCGCTCGACGACCACGTCGCTCAAACGCGATCGCGAGATTTTCTCCACCTCGTCTCCCCCTCCCCAGGAATCCAACATCTCCGACCCGGTTCATGGAGTGTTCTACCAGCGCTATTGACATCCCTGTAAGCGCCTTCTATGATTTAGAAGTCAGACAACCTGGTAACCTGGTCACATGGCATCATAGCAAAGGTTTCACAAATAGAAAATCCCCACGAGGCCGGTTACCAGGCGAGGGTCGGACACAGGGAGGCACGGGTTCAACGGAAAGGAGCGGTCATCATGAGTCAACCTGCCCTGTCACGTCCGCTGCAGGCGGACGTCGAGCCGCGCACCCACTTTCGGTGGTGGTTCGCTGTCGCATTGTGGTTTTTGCTCTTGGTCTCCTACGTCGATCGAACCAACATCTCCATCACGGGGCCATTGATGGTCAAGGACCACGTGGTCACCAACGCCGGCCTCGCCCTGGCGAACAGCCTGTTCCTGTTCATGTACGGACTGTCCAACATCCTGGGCGGATACCTGGGAGACCGTTTGGGTCCCCGAAAAGTGGCCGTCATCGCCCTGACCTGGTGGTCCGTGATGACCCTTTTCACCGGCCTGGTCTGGAGCACGGCGGCACTGGTGCTGTCACGGGTCCTCCTCGGCCTGGGAGAAGGCATGCACTGGCCGATGAACTCCAAATGGGTCAAAACGTGGTTCCCGCCACGCGAACGGGCGCGGGCGAACATGTTCTGGGAATTCGGTTTGACCATCGGGCCGATTCTCACCGGTCCGCTCATCACGTGGATGGTATTGTCGTTCGGCTCTTGGCGCGTTCCATTTTACGTTTTGTTCGCCGTTGGCATTGTGGTCATGCTGCCGGTCGTTTGGTTCGTCGCCAAGGACCGTCCGGAGGAGCATCCGCGCGTGTCGCGCGCCGAACTGGCGTACATCCAATCCGGTGCCCGTGAAGAAGAGGACGCCATGCGGTCGGTCACCGTCGGCGAAATTTTCCGCAAAGCGGACTTCTGGCTCCTGTTGCTCAACTGGTCGGGGATGGCGACGGTGTTCTACGGAATCCTGTTCTGGCTGCCGAAATATCTCTTGACGGTACGCCACATGACGCTGCACAACACCGGCATCTGGTACATGCTGCCCTACATCCTGATGACGGTCTGCCTCATCATCACGGCGGTGCTCAGCGATAAATGGATGAAGCGGTCCATTTTCGCGGGCATCGCCACCCTGATTGCGGCGCTGGGACTTTTCTTGGGCACGCATGCCACCAATTTGACGCTGGCGATGATCCTCATCTCCATCTCCAGCGCGATGAACGGTGTCGTCCTGCCAACGGCGTGGAGTTCCTTGCAGAAGATGTTCCCGAGTCAGAACGTCGGCGTCGGCGCCGGATACCTGAACGGCTTGGAAAACATCATCTCCGCCGTCGGCACATACATTCTCGGAATCTCCTTCGCGGTTGGCTTTCCGTATCTCATCATCTTCGCTGTGGTGGGTGGCATCAGCGGGTTGATCCTGGCGGCACGAGGCTACTGAGCCCGCTCGGATCGATTCGGTCGGTTCCATCAACGCGAATCCCGCCGGCGGTTTGACGGCCGGCGGGATTTCATTTGCCCGACACGTTCCGCCGTCACCCTCGATTCGCTTCGCCGTCACGGCACGCTTATATGTGAAACACCCCGAGCCCCAGGGCCTCGTGCTCAAACCCCTTTGCCGGCGCTCCGATCATCCCGTACAGCGCTACGGCGATCCAATCCCCCGGCTCACGCGCCACCCCGGGACCGCGCACCACGGCGAACTTCAGCCCGACCGTGCGGTGGATTTCACCGAACATCAACGGCCCCCGCGCCACGCCGTGCAGCGCGTCGAGGATGGCGTGATACAGGGCGTGGCCCTCCCGGTACAGACGCCCGTCGATCACGCGGGCGCGCTTCACCGCACTCTCCATCGCGGCGACCACCTTCTCGCCGTCCATCGCCCCGACGCGTCCATGCACCACCCGGTACCCCAGATCCTTCAACCGAGACGCAAGCCGCTCCGACTGTTCCTCATCCGGCAACATCGCCAACAGCATCGCCTGTGCCCCGATGCGCGGCTCCAGCGCCACCGTGATGGGGTTGGGCTCAATCGGATCCGGCCGGATCGCACGCATCGCTACCCCATTGGACGCGTCGGGATTCGGCTGCGCCTTGGGCCACCCGTCCGGCTGGCGTGCCGCGGGATCGTCCCGGTGGCGTGCCGCCGGATCGTCCCGGTGGTGTGCTGCGAGATCTCCCGGGTGGTGTGCCGCCGGATCGTCCGGGATGTCCTTCGAAGACTCCATCACCGCATCCCCCTCTCGCTGGAGACCGGCTCCCCACGCCGACCCGCGCTTGGCGAGGCGAACACCCACAACCGGTTCCCCAGAAAGTTCAAGATGAATGCGACCCCCGTCGCCGCCAATTTCGCAATCAACACGGGCCCGCCCCAGACCACCGCCAGGCGCAACAACCCCACCGCCACCAGACAGGTGATGGTGTTGACGGCACCAAAGCGAAGCACCTCCCCAAGCGACGGCCGCATCGATTTCACCGTTGGACAAGGCCACTGCGGTGGGTTGGCCCGTTTGGCCGGCGCGCGGGTCCCCGGCGCGGGATCGGACGTTCGCGCCACCGGCTCATCCGCCCGGGTCGGCGCTCGATCCCCCCTCGGCACCGAACCACCGGTGCCAGGAACGGTGGCACCCGTCCGCCGGAACGTCACCCTTCGATTCCATACATGGCTGTTGGCCACGCCGCACATGTACGCCACCGCCTGTGCGCCGATCACCCCGGCGTGCGCCAGGCGGATCAGGGCGAGGAAGACCAGCAGATCGACGCCTGTGTTCAGGCAGCCAACCCCTGCGAATCGCAGGAAATCGGTCGCCCACTGCCGCCCGGTGCCACGATTGGTCTCTGGTCCCGCACACGGTTTGACCGATTCATTTCCTCTCGAGATCTGGACTCCCTCCCGCCCGCGTGGCACAAAAGATCCCAAACGCCCTCACGCCGTTCTTGGACATCTCGTTTTCCTTGCGCGCCGCTATTGGTACGGCTCTTGATACGGCTCTTGATACGGCTCTTGACACGCTACTCTTGGCACGCGTCTTGTCAGGCCGTTCTTAGCACGTAGCTTTTGGCACGGCTATTGGCATTCTAGGCACGGCACTCGGCAGGCCGTTCTTGGCACGCCCGTCATGGCACGCCCGTCATGGCACGCCCGTCATGGCACGCCCGTCATGGCACGCCGCTCCAGGCACACCGCAGGCGGTCACCGTCGTTCTGTTCACCTCAAGCAGGCTGCCCGCGCCAGCCTTCGTCCGGCCGCCCGGACATGTGGGCCGCCAGGGTACACGAGCCGCCAGGGTACGCGGGCCTCCAGGGTACGCGGGCCGGCAGGGCACGCGGGCCGGCGGGGCACGCGGACCGCCGGGCTACGCGGGCCGGCAGGGTACGCGGGCCGCCAGGGTACGCGGGCCTCCAGGGTACGCGGGCCTCCAGGGTACGCGGGCCGGCAGGGCACGCGGGCCGGCAGGGTACGCGGGCCGCCAGGGTGCGCGGACCGCCAGGGTACGCGGGCCGGCAGGGCACGCGGACCGGCGGGGCACGCGGACCGCCGGGCTACGCGGGCCGCCAGGGTGCGCGGACCGCCAGGGTACGCCGGCCATCGGGACACGCGAGCTACCGGCAGACCGGGGCCGTAGACTTCGTCTGCATGGCAAGGACGGAGACACACCAAGAGGTCGCCAGACCAAGGCCGCGGCTGCACCAGTAAGCCAAGGTCGTTGATTTTACAAGATGTTGGGGTTCTCCGCGTGTCAGAGCTCGTTTTGGCCACCCTCATTTCACTGGCGATTATGGCTGTGGAACCTTGAAATCAACTTGATTTTCCATTGTGGAACGTCGGCCGATGGATGGATTCGGCGGTGGAGGCAAAGTGTGAGAGCGTGAGCGTGGGGATGTGGTACGTCGAGCGCCGGACATGCGTCCATGGCATTTAATCCCAAAGATGTGATCTTCGGAGGAAGGTTCGGGGCAGACGGAGGGGTATGCAACCTGAACAGGTGGCAGACGCATCAGAACATGGGCCCGCCCGGCCACTTGAATCGGGCAATTTCGTTGCCGAGTGCTTCCTTCGATCTGGCACCAAGGGTCGGGACGCAGACCTCACCCTCCCGCCGTAGTTTCCGAAACTTTGTCTGGTTCAACTTGTCTACCTTAGTGCGCCGTTCATTGCATCCTTTGCCGAATCTCCTCCAGCTCCTTCTCCGACAGGTCTGTGATGTCCATCACCTCGGAGATGGAAAGGCCTTTTCGAAAGAGCTTTTCCGCAACCAGGACGGCTCGGGCGTGGTCCCCTTCTTGCAGACCCTCTTGTCGGCCCTCCTCGTACAGCTCCTGAAGCATCCGGGACACCTTCGTCAACTCCTTCCGCAGCCAAATTCGCTGGTCCTCGTTCGTTCCGTGCACCTCGGTGCGCCGTTCATTGAATCCTTTGCCGAATCTCCTCCAGCTCCTTCTCCGACAGGTCCGTGATGTCCATCACCTCGGGGATGGAGAGGCCTTTTCGAAAGAGTTTCTCCGCAACCAGGACGGCTCGGGCGTGGTCACCTTCTTGCAGACCCTCCTGTCGGCCCTGGGCAAGGCCCTCAATCCGACCCTTAACGAATCCTTCCTCTCGGCCTCGAATCAACCCTTCTTCCCGGCCCTCCTCGTACAGCTCCTGAAGCATCCGGGACACCTTCGTCAACTCCTTCCTCAGCCGAATTCTCTGGTCCTCGATCGTTCCGTGCACCTTGGTGCGCCGCTCATTGAATCCTTTGCCGAATCTCCTCCAGCTCCTTCTCCGGCAGGTCCGTGATGTCCATCACCTCGGAGATGGAAAGGCCTTTTCGAAAGAGTTTTTCCGCAACCAGGACGGCTCGGGTGTGGTCTCCTTCTTCCCGGCCCTCCTCGTACAGCTCCTGAAGCATCCGGGACACCTTCGTCAACTCCTTCCGCAGCCGAATTCGCTGGTCCTCGTTCAAGGACTGTTCCCCCATCACCAGAATGGCGCCGGCGACCAGGTCTCGCTCCGTCTCATCCGGCACAGCGGGGATGAGATGCAGAACCCGGTCGAAGGCGGTGGATACGTCTTGCACGTGCATGTTCAGGGCCAGGGCCAGTCGAAGGCGATCGGCCGGATCCCACCGATCTTCCCGCACATGCCTTTCCACCACATCCAGCGCCCTGTCGCCACTCAGATTTGCCAAAAAGACGTTTTCCACCCGGTACTGGGCGGTGCCGATGTTCAGCTCGGATGGCGCGGTTTTGATCCCGGCGTGGTACAGGATCACGGTCCGTATCTTTGCCATGAGCTGGCGCGCGATGCGCGCATCGTACTCGAGGAAGCGATGCAACGTGGTCTCTCGTTTGGTCTGGAACTCAAGGTGAAACACCCGTCCATCCTGCATCCGCCACAGACGGTCAACCTGGAGGGTGTTGGCGGGCAACTCGGTGGGCAGGGGTTCGGCGAGCTGCACCCCCTGGACACCGAGGGCCTCCATCGCTCCGTCGGACAACGACCGTGTCAACGCCTTCATGAGGGTATCACGAGCCGACATCGGGACACCTCTGTAGGAAAGTATATGGGGTGGCCGCGGGATCGACAACGTGGGGAAGACCCTGCGGAGACGGGGATCCCGCCGGCCACACCCGCGATTCTAGCGGGTTTTGTGATGGAGTTCCATAAGATGGAGGAAAATCACAGGTGAGTTTGGAGAGTGTTGGGGCGGTAGTGGTCGGATGAGGTCTGGTCCGGTGGACGTGATGCATTGCGGCCCGTTGATGTAGGGGTTGGGGGCGTTGTGGACCGCGGATGGAACGGGCAGGCGGGGTGGATGTAGTGCGTTGCGGCCCGCGGATGGAGAGGGTGTGCCGCAGCACCGTGTGGCCCGAGAATGAAAGGTGAAAAATCGTAGTAAGCCCCCTGGATTCGGGTGGTGGAAGCGGGGACATGCCACCGTGAGAGGTGAAAAATCGTAGTAAATCACGTGCCCGGGACTCCTCAAGGGCGGAGTTAAAACGAAAATACCCCTTTCAAAGGGGGGGCCGCGGCCGGAGGAGGGGTGAAACCGGCCACTTTACTACGAAAATTCACCTTTCAGGCACCGTGGTATTGGGTGGCCGCTTGGGGTCGGGGCCACGGAGATGGGGCCTCGCGGACCGGGAGGCCACCTAAGCCGAGCCGTAAGGACGCAGCCCAAGGGGCCGGGCCACACACGGGCGGGGTTGCAGGGGCGCCGCCTTCATGGCAACACCTCGTGGGCTAACGAAAAAAGGAAGGGCGGGGCAGCAGCCCGCCCGACCAAACCCGGCTGAAGCTCAACCCGGCCGAGGCCCCACCTTCTGGCCCGCGGATGGATTGTACGGGCCAGCGCATATATCCTGTGACCCGCGATGTAAGGTGAAAAATCGTAGTAATCCCCCTGGATTCGGGCGGTGGAGGCGGGGACGATGCGCTGTGAAAGGTGAAAAATCGTAGTAAGTCACGTGCCAGAGGCACCTCGACGGCGGAGTTAAAACGAAAATACCTCTTCCAGAGGGGGATCCGTGGACGGTGGAGGGATGAAATCAGCCATTTTACTACGAAAATTCACCTTTCAGGCACCGTGGTATTTAGGTGGCCGCTTGGGGTCGGGGCCACGGAGATGGGGCCCCGGTCGCAGGGACGGTACCATATTGGCAAGGCCCCGTAAGCTGGCGAAATAAAATAAAGGAGGGGCGGGCCACCGGCCCGCCCAACCAAATCCATCTTCATGCCCCGTCTCGAACCTCGTCCTCCGCTGTGTGTCGACCCGCTGCTTGAGCGTAATGGTGAATGCGGCCCGGGGTTGCCCATCAGCGGGAAGATGAACACCCCGCCGCAATGTGTAGGAAATGTCTGCTGTTGCTCCGCCCCGGCCGACGCGGTGTGTTACAACTCGCGGTGCGAATGCGACGTGGGCCTGTGGCCCGGGAACGGATCGAGTGCGCCGGATGTGGTGTCTTAGGGCCCGCGAATGAAAGGTGAAAAATCGTAGTAATCGCCCTGGATTCGGGCGGTGGAAGCGGGGACATGGCACCGTGAGAGGTGAAAAATCGTACTAAATCAAGCCCCCGAGACTCCTCAAGGGCGGAGTTAAAACGAAAATACCTCTTTCACAGGGGGATCCGTGGCCGGTGGAGAGGTGAAATCGGCCACTTTACTACGAAAATTCAACACTCGCCCCCACGCTGGCTTCGCCCCACGCTAGCTTCGACCCGGGGGCATCCACGCCGAGCGGACTCGCCGCCCCCACTCTCCCCGCTCTCCCCGTCCCAACCACCCTAACCCCAATCCAGCCTCGATCCCGCACCCCTTGGGAAGCGTGCACCAACAGCACCAATCCGGGATGCAAGCACCATCTCCCTCCGGCTCGACAGGGTGCTTCATTTTCCCCTATGATGAGTGGGCATAGATGAAAACTGGAGATGACGCCCGTGACCTGGGACGTGTTCAACCTGATTGGCACCATTGCGTTCGCGGTAAGCGGGGCGATTGTGGCCATGGAAGAGGCTTACGATCTGTTCGGGGTCTTCGTCCTGGCCATGGTGACCGCGTTTGGCGGCGGGTTGATCCGCAACGTGTTGATCGGCCTGCCGGTGTCTCACATCTGGGCACAGGGAACGTTGTTCACCACCGCGTTCCTCGCCACCGCCGTTCTGATCATCCTGCCAGCGACTTGGATCCAGCGGTGGCTGAGGTGGAACTTTGTCTTTGACGCCATCGGCCTGTCCGCGTTCGCCATCCAAGGGGCGCTGTACGCCGCCGGCATGCGGTACAGCCTGGGGACGATTGTGGTCGCGGCGGTGATGACCGGGATCGGCGGCGGAATTGTCCGCGACGTGCTGGCCGGACGCAAACCCCTGGTCCTGCGGGATGAAATCTACGCGCTGTGGGCCGTCCTGGCCGGTTTCGCGGTGGGCATGAGGTGGGTCGGGCCGTCCCAACCCTGGGGACTGTATGGACTGCTCGTCGCCGTATCGGGGCTGCGCGTCCTGTCGGTGCTTCGGGGCTGGAGAATCCCCAGGCGATCCCTTCGTCCAAGCCGCACCCCCATCCCCGATGTCGATCCCGATGACACCCCTACCCCCACCTCTGGCGCGGGTCCCGGCACGGGCGATGCCTCGGAAACGTCGGTGCATCACGGCGGCGGTGATTGATCCCACTTGCGGCGGGAGGATCGCCCGTCGGGGAACCACGCCCAGGCTTCCCCGGGCTTCCCCGGGCTTCCCCGGGCTTCCCCAGGCTTCCCCAGGCTCACTCAACCCCCGCCACTGCCGAACACTACCCCGTCCCTGGCTTCCTCCAACACCCCCGCACACCGCCGCCCACCGCCCAGTCCAATCTCCATCTACCGCCGCCCGCCGTGCCCTCCAAAGCCCCCTTCATCTCGTCCTCCACCCACGCATCCTCCCGCCCGCACACCCCGCCCCCACCGCAACATCACCCCACGGCCGGGGCGTCGCCCGTGCGCAGCAGCGTCTCCTCCGCGACAATGCCCGCCGCTCCCACCGCCTGCACGCTGGCCTCCGCCATCGTCAGGCGCACATCGCGAGCCACCGGCAGCGCCCGAGCACGCAGCGTGTGTTCCATCTCCGCCCGGAGAAACCGCTCCGCCGCGGCCAACCGGCCGCCGATGACAATCATCTCCGGGTTCAGCGTGTTCGCGATGTTCGCCAGCCCCACGCCCAGGTGGTACCCCAGGTGCGCGAAGGCGCGCAGCGCATCCTCATCTCCGGCCTGCGCCAGTTCCACCAGGCGTGGCACCACATCGTAGCCGGTGCAGTGCAGGCCGGGATTCGTCCGAGCGTACACCTCATTCCAGTGCGCCAACAGCGCGCTCTCCGACGCGTACTGCTCCCAACACCCGCGGTTGCCGCAGGAGCAGCGGAGGCCCATCGGATCGATGGTCATGTGCCCGTACTCCCCGGCCAGCCCGGATGTCCCGCGGTACAACTGCCCATTGACGATCACCCCCGCGCCGATGCCGATGCCCACGTTGACAAACACCAGGCTGTCCACCGCCGTATGATCCCGGTAGATGGCCCACGCACCGCAGTTCGCGTCGTTGTCAATCAACACCGGCAGCCGGAACTCCGCCTGCAGGATTTCCGCCAGAGGGAGATCGCGGATGCCCATGTTCGGGATGTAGTGAATGTAGCCCGTTCGGTAATTGACCAGCCCCGGCAGCGAAATCCCGATGCCGATCACCCCGTGCGGACTCTCCGGCGCCTCTGCCAACAGGTGCCGAATGGAATCCGCCAGCTGACCTACCAGTTCGGCGCTCGACATCGAGGCGGGCGACATCGGCAGAAGGTGCTCCAGGACCACCGCGTGGTTGAGGTTGCACAGCACCAACCGGACCGAGTGGATCTGCACGTCAATGCCGATGCTGTACGCCGCCTCGGCGTGAAACTGAAGGCGAATGGGCCGGCGCCCCCCGGTCGACGAGCCGGGCCCCACCTCAATCACGAAACGCTCGTCCATCAACTCGGCCACCAACGAGGACACCGTCGCCTTGTTCATCCCTGTGGCCTCCGACAGCGCCGCGCGCGAAATTCCCGGCTGGTTGCGGATCGCATTCAGCACAGTTAGTTTATTCCGTCGACGCATCTCCGCGGCGTCTATCACCATCGCCATCCTGCCGCAACCTCCTTGAAGTTCGCCCCGCCATCGGGGTCGATCCCGCCGACACCCTGCCCCCGGCACCACCCGGACAGCATCCAACGCCCACACCGCGCACCGCCCGACACCGTGCGCCCGGCACCGACCGGGCGCCAGCCACGCACCTGCGACCGCGCCCCCGTCGGGCCGCACCCCCTCGCTCCGGGCCATCCCGCACGCCGCCCGCGCCCAAACGCGCGCGCCGCCGCAAAACTCACGATTGCAATCTGCTCAAACAAAGTTTATGCTATAAACAAAGTTGGCGCAACGCCTTGACCTGAGTTCGGCTTCATTCGTTTCAGCGCCGTTGTGCCGCTTGAGTAAGCGATTACAGAGGGGGATGACACATGCTCCAGAAGAAGACGAAGGCCGCCGCGGCGGCCCTCCTGCTCGCCCTCCCGCTGGCCGTCAGCGCCTGCGGGCAGAGCGGCGGCACCAGCGGTGGGGGTGGTTCGGCCGGAAACAGCGCAGGGAACAGCGCCGGGACCAATGCGACCGGTTCGACCGACACCAACGCCTCCGGCAGCGCCACCATCGCGCTCTTGTTGCCCGAGACGGCCACCTCGGCCCGGTACGAGACCCAGGACCGTCCGGACTTCGAACAGACCGTGCAGCAGCTTGCGCCGAACATCAAGGTGATCTACAACAACGCCCAGGGCAACGCCACCACCCAGCAGCAGCAGGCGGAGGCCGCCATCACCAACGGCGCCAAGGTTCTCGTGCTCGATCCGGTGGATTCCAAGGCGGCCGCGACCATCGTCAACGAGGCGCAGCAGGCGGGCGTGAAGGTGATCTCCTACGATCGCCTGATCACCGGGGCCAACGTCGACTACTATGTCTCGTTCGACAACGAGAAGGTCGGCCAGCTGCAGGGGCAGTACATCGCCGATCACACCCCGAAGGGCGGCACGGTCGTCATGATTGACGGCGCGCAGACGGACAACAACGCCCTGCTGTTCGCGAAGGGCGCGCACGATGTGCTCGATCCGCTGTTCGCCAACGGCACGCTCAAAAAGGGTTACGAGACCTACACACCGGATTGGCTGCCGGCCAACGGCCAGCGGGAGATGGAACAGGCCCTGACCCAACTGAACAACAAGGTGGACGGGGTGCTGGTCGCCAACGACGGCCTGGCGGGCGCCGTGATCCAAGCCCTGCGTGCGCAGGGCCTCGCCGGCAAGGTGCCGGTCACGGGCCAGGACGCCACCGACGCCGGCCTGCACAACATCCTCCAGGGCCTGCAATCCATGACCGTCTACAAGGCGGTCAAGCAGGAGGCGGAGGCGGCCGCGAAGCTGGCCGTTGCGCTGGCGCAGGGACAGCAACCGGACGCCAGCCTCATCAACGGCAAGGTCAACAACGGCACCAAGGACGTCCCGTCCGTGCTCTTGACACCCGTGGTGGTCACCAAGGACAACATCCAGGACACCGTCATCAAGGACGGCTACACCACCATGGACAAGATCAACGCCGCCAAATCCTGACGTCCCACGCGCGAACGCGGCCCCTGCGGCCGTCCCACGCGCGAATGCGCCACCCGCGGCCCTGCACAGGCCGTCCGGTACGCCCGCGGCCGCGCAGTTGCGAGCAGACGGCTCACCTTTCACATCCTCCGGGGGCTGCCCTGACAGCCCCCGGCACCTTTAGGAGGGAACACCATGCAATCCATGGCCCGGCCGGCAGCGGATGCCAAGCCCGTGCTGCGCGTCGAGCACCTGCGCAAGTCGTTCGGTGCGGTTCAGGCCCTGTCGGACGTCTCCCTGGACGTCTATCCCGGTGAGGTGGTCGCCCTCGTCGGCGACAACGGCGCCGGGAAGTCGACCACCATCAAGATCATCTCCGGCGTGGAGACGCCGGACGAAGGGGAGATCTTTGTCGACGGGCAGCGCGCGCACATCGACTCCCCCGCCGCCGCGGAGCGGTACGGCATTCAGACCGTGTACCAGGACCTCGCGCTGTGCGACAACCTCGACATCGTCTCGAACCTGTTTCTCGGGCGCGAGATCACCCGGCCCCTGGTCCCGCCCATGCTTCGCCTGCTGAACAAGTCGGCGATGGAAGAGAAGGCCAAGCCCGTGCTCGACAGCCTCGGCATCCGGCTGCCCGCCCTGTCCACGCCGGTCGCCGGCCTGTCCGGCGGGCAGCGGCAGACCGTGGCCGTGGCGAGAGCGGTGCTGTGGGGATCGAAGGTGGTCTTGCTCGATGAGCCCACCGCCGCCCTCGGCGTCGCGCAGACCCGCCAGGTGCTCAACCTCATCCTGCGCCTGAAGGCCAAGGGGCTTGGGGTCATCGTCATCTCGCACAACATGCACGACGTGTTTGAGGTCGCCGATCGCATCACCGTGCTGCGCCTCGGCCGGACGGCCGGGGTGTTCGAGAAGACCGCCGTCACACCGGAACATGTGGTGGCCGTGATGACCGGCGCCACGGCGGAGGTGAGCGGAGCGTGAATGCGCAGGAACAGCGGGTGGTGCAGAACCCGAAGGGGCAGCCGACGAGCCTCATCGGCGCGTGGCGCGCCCGGATACAATCCGGTGAGCTCGGCCTCATCCCGGTCCTCATCGGCCTGGTCGTCATCTGGGTCGTGTTTCAGTCCATCAACGGGCACTTCCTGACCGGCCGCAACCTGTCGAACCTGGTCCTGCAGATTGCGACCATCGGCATGCTCGGCGTCGGTGAGACGTTCATCCTTCTGCTCGGCGAGATCGATCTCTCCATCGCCGCCGTCAGCGGCGTTGCGGCGGGCGTTCTCGTACAGCTGTCGGTCGCTGGCGTCAACGCCTGGCTCGCCATCCTGGCCGCCGTGTTGACCGGTGCACTCATCGGCCTCTTCCAGGGCTGGTGGGTGACCTACATCGGTGTGCCTTCGTTCATCGTGACGCTGGCGGGATCGCTCGGATACCAGGGCATCCTCCTCGCCATGCTCGGTCAGGAGGGCACCGTACCCATATCGGATAAGTTTTTGCTGTCGATCGCGTCGTCCTACCTCCCCGCCTGGCTGGGCTGGGCGCTCGCGGTCGTCGCCGTGGCCGGGGTGGCCTGGAGCGTCACGCGGACCCGCCGCGACCGGACGCTGCGCGGGCTCGATCTCGGCAGCGGCACGTCGGCCGGCCTTCGCATTGCGCTGACCGCCGTGGTCTCGGCCATCGTGGTGCTGGTGCTCAACAGCTACCGGGGCGTTCCGGTGATGGGGCTCATCCTGCTGGTGTTCGTCGTCTTCTTCGGCTTCGTGCTGCAGTCGACCCAGTTCGGCCGCCACGTCTACGCCCTCGGCGGCAACGCGGAAGCGTCGCGGCGCGCCGGCATCCCGGTGCGCACCATCCGCATGGCGGTGTTCACCCTCGCCTCGGTGATGGGGGCCATCGGCGGCATCCTCGGCGCGTCGCGCCTCGGCTCCGCCTCACCCGCGTCCGGCGGCGGCAACCTCCTGATGGACTCCATCGCGGCGGCCGTCATCGGCGGAACGAGTCTGTTCGGCGGCCGCGGCAGCGTGTACAACGCCCTGGCGGGCGCCCTCGTCATCGGGAGCGTCGAGAACGGCATGGACCTGCTGAGCGCCCCGTCCAGCACGAAGTACATGATTGAGGGCGGCATCCTGCTCATCGCCGTCACCATCGACACCCTGACCAGGCGGCGCCGCCAGCGCGCCGGCAAGTGACCGCGCCGGCAGCGCACCGCCAGCGCACCGCCAGCGCACCGCCAGCGCACGGGCAAACGCGCGCAGCCAGACGCAGTCGCGGCCCCCGCGGCCGGACCACCTTCCGTCAACCCCGCCGACGGCCGCGCCCACCCGCGGCCGTTCCGGCTTCGCCGGACGTTCGTATGCACAACCGCGCGCGAGCGGGTAAAATGGATGGCGTGCGATCCGTGGGACCACGGGATCGACAGGCGCATCGCGCGCGGACGGCCGCGTCGGCGCCGCTTCGACAGAGGTGAGGGCGCATGCAGATTGAATTGACCCGGGAGCAGTATCGAAACCTGCTCGTGCTGATGTTTCTCGGCGAGTGGTTGGTCAACGGGACCCAGATGGATGAATCCCGCCGCCGGGAGCTCCAGGAGACGGCGGATCACATTTACGCGCTGGCGGATCGGTTCGGCGCGGAGGATTGGGTGCAGTTTTGCGACGAGTGCGGGGTGTACCACGCCAACGAGGCGATGGAGGACGCGCTGTTTCCAATCATCGACGAGTACGACGAGGAGACCTTCTGGGATGTGCTGTCGCACCATCTGGCGTACCGCGATGTGATGACCCAGGCGGGTCCGGAGCAGGAGTTCACCAAGGAGATGGAGATGAAGCTCTGGCGCCGCAAGGAGCAGTACGAGCAGGAATTTCAGAAACACGGGCTCGATCACGTACGCCTCGTCTTCCACGGCGGCAAACGCAAATAAAGCACAGAGGCCGGAGGCGGGCGTTCCCCCGCCTCCGGCCTCATCGCATCACTCGCTTCGCTTCGCGGGTTGATACGTGCCCGGCACTGCGCGCATGCTGATGGCCAGCCGGTTCCAGCCGTTGATGGCGATCACGGCCATCGTCAGATTCACCAGCTCTTCCTCGCTGAACTGGCTGCGCGCCCAGGTATACACCTCATCCGGCACATGGCCGTCCGTGACGTTCGTGACCGCCTCCGTCCAGGCCAAGGCCGCCCGCTCCCGCTCCGTGAAAAACGGCGTCTCCCGCCACGCGGACAGGGCGTACAGCCGCTGCTCCGTCTCGCCGGCCGCCCGCGCGTCCTTGGTGTGCATGTCGATGCAGTAGGCGCACCCGTTGATCTGCGACGCCCGCGTCTTGACCAGTTCCAGCAGGGAGTGCTCCAAGCCGCTCCCGCGCAGGTACTGCTCCAGTCCCTGCATCGCCTTCACGGCCCCGGGGGCCACCCGGCCATAGTCGATCCTCGGTTCCAACGAGATCGCCTCCTGTGCTTACTTTTGTGAAGTACCCCATCCCACCGTAGTCCAGTCCAGAGCGCTTCACGTTGATCCAGATCACATTCGACGATTCTCCCGTTGGAACCTCCCGCCGCCTCAGTCCGCCAGCATCGCCACGCGCGGGCGCATGTCCCCCGTCTCCCGGTAGCGGACGTGCCAACCGAACGCCTCCTCCAACAGGTGCGGGGTGTTGCCCCCGCGCGCGCTGGCACGGCGGACGTAATCGCGGAGGGCGTCGCGGTAGTCCGGATGGGCCAGGTGATCCACGATGGCCTTCGCGCGCGCCCGCGGCGGCAGCCCGCGCAGGTCCACCAGGCCGCGCTCCGTCACCAGGACGTCGACATCGTGCTCCGTGTGATCCACGTGGGCGACGAACGGGACCACACAGGAGATGCGGCCTTCCTTCGCGATCGACTTGGTGACAAAGATGGACAGCGCCGCCTGGCGCGCGAAGTCGCCCGACCCGCCGAGCCCGTTCATCATGTGCGTGCCCTGGACGTGCGTCGAGTTGACGTTGCCGTACACGTCCACCTCGAGCGCCGCGTTGATGGCGATCACGCCGAGCCGCCGCACCACCTCCGGGTGGTTCGAGATCTCCTGCGGCCGCAGCACCACCCTGTCCTTGTAGTCCCGGAAATTCGCGAGCACGTGTTGGCGCATCGACTCGGACAGCGTGAAGGAGCAGGACGAGGCGGCCCGCACGACGCCGGCATCCAGCAGCTCGAACACCGCGTCCTGCATGACCTCCGTGTACACCTCCAGGTCGCGCACCGGGGCCGACTTCAGCCCCGCCAGCACCGCGTTGGCCACGGACCCCACGCCGCTCTGCAGCGGTCCAAATCCCGCGGGCAAGCGGCCGCGGCGCACCTCGTGCTGCAGGAACTCGAGGATGTACCCGGCCATTTGCTCCGTCTCCTCGTCGGGCCGGGTGAGGTTCGACGGCGTGTCGCGCTCCTGAGAGACGACAACCGCCGCAATCTTCTCCGGCGGACAGGGGATGTACGGTGTGCCGATGCGATCGCCGACGTCGACCAACGGAATCGGGCCCCGGTTCGGCCGTTGCTCCGGCAGGTAGATGTCGTGAAGCCCCTCGAACTCGGCCGGAATGTCGGGGTTGATCTCGACAATCACGCGCTTGGCCCGCTCGACGAACACCGGGCTGTTGCCCACGGAGGTCGTCGGGATGATGCCCCCGTCCTCCGTGATGGCGGCCGCTTCGATGATGGCGAGATCGATCTCGCCCCACCAACCGGCCCGCACCCACTCGGCCATCTCGCTGAGGTGCTGATCGATGTAGCCCACCTCGCCGCCGTTGATGATCCGGCGCAGGGTCGCGTCCCCTTGGTAGGGGGAGCGGAGATCGACGAGATCGTGCGCCGCCAGGAGGCCGTCCACCTCGCCCAGCGAGGCGCCCGACAACAGCCGGATCCGCAGCCGCTCGCCCGTCCGCTCCACACGCCGCACGAGCGCTTTCAACACCGCCTTCGCGTCGCCCGATTTGGTGAACCCGCTGACGCCCACGGTCATGCCGTCCCGGATCCAGGCCTGCACCTCGTCCGCGTCCGTCACCCGCGCGCGCACCGCCGCGTTTCGAATCCGTTCCTCCAGCATGGCGATTCCTCCTCTTGGATACGATGGCAAAGCTGTATCGTGAATGGCTTGTTGTCTGTCCATCAGGGGGTGCGCCCGGCGGACGGCCGCCCGCCGGGCAGGTGGATGGGCGCCACGCCAAGGCATGGCGCTCAGGCTGTAAGCGCATACGCCCGATGGAGTCATCGTACGGCGTGGGCCCCGGGTTTGTCCTCGATTTTGGACAGAACGCCGCATTGCGCGATGAACCGCCATATGAGCGGATGAACGGAGTGACACGGGGACGGTGCGGTTCCCCTGAGAACGGCGATGGTGCGTGAAGGCCGTGCGACCCACGGCCGACACACGAAGGAGAAGACGAATCTGGAGGAGGAGAAAAGCATGCAGGGATGGAGAAAGGCGCGCGGAAGGGAATCGTTCCGATGGTGTGAGGTGGCCGGGCCCGATCAGCCTGTTGGCCGCCGCCGCGCAACTCAGGTGCGTGGCTAGAACCCGAGCCTCGCAGTCACATCGCGTGTGGTCGCGCAAGCGGCCGCCGCGCAACTCAGGTGCGTGGCTAGAACCCGAGCACCTCGCGGACGCGGCGGGTGCAGCCGTGGGCAACCGGGAGGCGTTGCGCCAGCGGATCGCGCGTCTCCATCCAGAGGGCCCCGTGCAGATCGCGCGTGATGCGGTGAATCCAGTGGATGTTGACCAAAAACGACCGGTGAATGCGCAGGAACATCCCCTCCGGCAGCTCCGCCTCGAGCGCCGTCAGCGTGAACACCGTCGTGAACCGGCCCTGCCGGCTGTGCAACCAGGTGCGTTTGTCGTAGCTCTCAAACCAGGCGATGTCCTCCACCGGTATGGGGTGCCACACATCGCCGTCCCGCCCGACGATCACGCGCCTTTGCGCAAGCCGCGGATACTGCTGCGGCAGGATGACGACCAGCGCCGCCCGCCGCCCTTCCGGGGCGTGCAGCGGATATCCCTTGCCGTGGTACGGCAGGCCGTACACCCGCTCGTCCACGTCGGTCTCAATGCGGCGCCCGAGCTGGAGCACACGCGCGGCGACGCTGCCATCCCGCACCCGATCTCCGGGCCGCAACCGGATATCCCACTCGCCGGGCTTGTACCGGACGTACTGCTCGTCCACCGCCAGAGCGACCGAGGCGGCCGGCGGGATCCATTCCGCAAGCACCTGTTCAATTTCCGAGAGGACGGGCAGGTCCTGCATCGCGATCGCCCCCACACAAAAGTCCATCCACCACGATTATAGTGGACGAGCAGACGTCGCGCAGGCCAAACGGGAGAGTGGAAAGCCGAAATCTGGTTGATTCGCCTCACCCCCGCGCGATACGCTCATAGACCAAAAACCGATGTGGGTACGGGTTTCGCTCGTCCACCACGCCCTCGCGGGCCTCCACCAGCCGAAACGCCGATGGGTCCCAGGCCGGGAAGAAGGTGTCGCCGGTGACGTCGAGATCGATCTCGGTGATATACAACCGGTCCGCCCGAGGCAAAAATATCCGGAACAGCTGCTCGCCGCCGATGATAAAGACCTCGCCGTCCGTTGGCGATCCGCTCTCACCCGACCGCCCCTCAAGCCCCAGCGTCCGCTCCAACGCCTCGACGGTGCGCACCACCTCGACCCCGTCCGGGTGAAACGCCGGATCCCGCGAGAGCACCACGTTTCGCCGCCCCGGCAGAGGCCGCCCGATGGAATCGTACGTCCGCCGGCCCATCGCCACCGTGTGACCCAGGGTCAGCCGTTTGAAATGGCGCAGGTCCGCCGGCAGGTGCCACGGGAGCCGGCCGTCCTTGCCGATCACGCCGCCCCGCGCGCACGCCACCAAGAGGCTGAGGCAGGGCCGGGGGGCGCCCGATGGCTCGCCGCAGGCGTCCGCGCCGGCATCGCGCTGACGTGCCCCCGCATCGCGGGCCTGCATCCGCTCATCCCGCGATTCCGCGGCCTCCCTGTCCCGTCCGGCGGAGCGGGCCGCGCCGATATGCCGGTCGATCCCGCTCACACCGCCACCTCCGCCCGGATCGGCGGGTGCGCCTGATACCCGATGATCTCGATGTCCTCGTAACGAAAATCGAAGATGGACTTCACCGCCGGGTTCAACCGCAATCTGGGCAACGGATACGGTTCGCGGCTCAGCAGCAGCCTCACCTGCTCCAAATGGTTGAGGTACAGGTGGGCGTCGCCCAGCGTGTGGATGAACTCGCCCACCGCAAGCCCCGTGACGTGCGCGACCATGTGCGTCAGCAAGGCGTAGCTCGCGATGTTGAAGGGCACCCCGAGGAACGTGTCCGCGCTGCGCTGGTACAGTTGACACGACAATTGGCCGTTCGCCACGTAGAACTGGAACAGCACGTGGCACGGCGGCAACGCCATCTCGTCCAGCTCCGGCGGGTTCCAGGCGCTGACCACCAGGCGCCGCGAGTTGGGATTGCGCCGGATCTCGTCAATCACCCACTGAATCTGGTCCACGGTCTTCCCGTTCGCCCCCGTGAACGAGCGCCACTGCTTGCCGTAGATGGGTCCGAGATCGCCATCCTCCCGCGCCCACTCGTCCCATATCGTCACGCCGTGTTCCCGCAGATAGCGAACGTTGGTATCCCCGCGCAGGAACCACAAAAGCTCATGGACGATGGATTTCACGTGCAACCGCTTGGTGGTCAAAAGAGGGAAGCCCTCCTGCAGATTGAACCGCATCTGGTGGCCGAATACCGAGAGGGTGCCCACCCCCGTCCGGTCCTCTTTGCGCACGCCCTCGCGCAGGATCCGCTCGCACAGCTCATGGTACTGGCGCATGCGCCCACCTCCTTTCCCGTGGATGCTGGGGAGCGCGGAAGGGGACCGCGTGGCCAGATGCGACGGTCCCCTCCCGGGTCTCGATTCCCGCGATGACATCCGCTCGTCCACAAGGATAACACACCGGGGCGCCCCAGGGGGGGCCGGTCCCGACCGACGCCTCCGACTGACGATTCCGGCCGCCGCGCCGCAGGCCGGCGCCTGACACCGCCGCGCCGCAGGCCGAACCACCTTCGCGTGGGCCACCGCCTCCGCGTGAGCCACCTCCATCTCGTGGGCCGCCGCCGCGCCGGTCCCCGCCCTTCCTACGCCCGGTCGATCAACCAGGCGATGGTGCGGTCCATCACGCGCCGCCGCTGGTCGCCGTTGAGCAACCGGTGGCCGACGCCGGTGAACGACTCGAAGCGCTTGTCGCGCACCGGGAGGGCGTCGAAAAAGTCGCGGACGGCGTTTGGGTCAATCAGCGGATCGTCCTCACCGCACAAGAACAGGGCGGGGAGGCGAAAATCCACGGCGCGCTCGAAGGCGTGCGCGCCGTTGCGCAACAGTTCGACGACCCAACGGGCCGTGTATTCGACGGTGCAGAGCGGATCGGCCAGTTCCGCGAAGCCCGGGAGGCACCGGGCCAGATCGGGAACGAGGCGGATGAGGCGCGGCCAGGTGTGCGGCTGCAGGCCAAAGCCGGGCGCCCACCGCGAGAGGGCGTCGGCCATGTGCCGCATCGCGCGCGGAATCCGCACGCGCACACGCAGGGCGGGCGCGGAGAGCACCGCGCCGTCGACGCGTCCCGGGTACTCCTGCGCGTACCGGATCGCGATGGTCCCGCCCAGGCTGTGCCCCACCAGGTACACCGGGAGATGGCCGTGGGCCCGGCGAATCCAGTCCACCAACCGGTCCACGTCGGACAGATACTGTCGAAAGCAGTCGACGTGGCCGCGGCGGCCGGTGGAGAGGCCGAAGCCGCGGAGATCGAGCGCGTACACCCCGAGGCCCGCCGCCGCGCACGCCCGCGCGAACTCCGAGAACTGGCCCGAGTGCTGGCCCGCCCCGTGCAACAGGACGAGCACCACCCGCTGCACGGGCGGGAGCAGAAAGCGAAAGAAAAGATGCACGTCGCCCGCCGGCAGGCGCGCCCCCTCCGCCCAGCCGTCGAAATCCCGGACACGGGTCTCGCCGACGGCCCCCTCCGCGGCCGCCGCCTCAGGAACCGTCGCCGTCTGATCCACGAGCATGACGAAGCCCCCGCCTCCCCGTGAGAAATCGCAGGATCCGGATCAACCAAAACGCCGTCCATACGATTCCCCAGGGCGCGAGGGCCCATTCGCCGGATGCCGAGTGCGCGTGCATCCGCGCGGTATTCGTGCGGGGTCCGGGCGGCACCCGCGCCGTGCCCGCGCCTCACCGCGCTTCCTTCAGCCACGCCTCGGCCGCGCCCACCTCCGCCATCGTCAGCCCGTGCCCGGCGTTCTGCCATGCCAGCGTGATGTCGGCCCCGGCCTCCCGCAGCATCTGGGCGAGCCTGTCCGCCTGGGCCGCGGGCACAATCGGATCGTGGCGCCCCGAGAGCATCAGCACCCGCTTGCCGGTGAGATCGGGCAACTCCGCGGGCTCGAGCGGCACCATCGCGCGAAACAACACCGCCCCGGCCAAAACCTCGGGCTCGAGCATCAGCGTGCTGGCGGCGATGTTGGCGCCGTTGGAATACCCGACCGCCACCAGCCCCGCCGGGTTCAATCCGTATACCTCCACGGCCGACTCGACAAAGCGCGCCAGCTCATGCGTCCGAAACACCAGGTCCGCCTCGTCGAACACGCCCTCCGCCAGCCGCCGGAAAAAGCGCGGCATTCCGTTCTCCAACACCTTGCCCCGGACGCCGAGCAGCGCCGCCCGTGGCGCCAGTTGCCGCCCGAGGGAAAGCAGGTCGGCCTCGTTCCCGCCCGTCCCGTGCAGCAGCAGGAGCGTCGTCTCGTTCGTTCCGTCCGGCGACGGGATGAATCGGTGGATGAAGTCCAGTTCCGCCCCCATGTCCATCACGCGCCTTCCCCGCCGCCCACCCGCACGGGCGGCAGCACCGCTTCGAGCTGCGCCCGCCGCGGCTCCAGCCAATCGGGCAGCTTGAGCGACGTGCCGAGCGCCGCCTCCGGCTCGTCGATGAGGAACCCGGGCGGATCGGTCGCCAACTCAAACAGGACCCCGCCCGGCTCGCGGAAGTACACAGATTTGAAGTAGTTGCGATCCATCACATCCGTCACCCGCAGCCCCGCGTTCATCAACCGCGTGCGCCAACGCCGAAGCTCGCCCTCGTCCGCCACGCGCCACGCGATGTGATGCACGGTGCCGATGCTGTTTCGCCCGTAGGGCGCGCCCTCCTGGGCGATCACGTCGATCCGCCGGCCCGCCCCGCCCTCGCCCACCTCATACCGGTACCGCGGCCCGCGCTGGCCCACGAGGCGGAACCCCAAAAGCTCGGTCAACACGGCTGCCGTCGGCCCGATGTCCCGGACCTTGACGGTGACCCCGTGGAACCCGCGGATCGAATGCTCCGCCGGGACGGGCCCCTCCGGCCACCCCGGCCGCGCCTCTGCGCCCGGGTGCGCCACCAATTCCAGGGCGATCCCGTCGGGATCGCGAAACGACAGGACCTGCCGGCCTCCGTCCCGATCCTCCGGCCCGCTCACCCGCACCCCGAACCTGCCCAGCCGCTCGACCCAGTACCCCACGGAATCCGGCCGGACGGAGAACGACACGACGGTCGCCTGCCCGGCGCCGGTGCCGCCCCTGGGGCCCTCGCCAAACGGGAAGGTGGTGAACAGGGTCCCCGGCCGACCCACCCCATCCCCGTAGTAGAAGTGGTACACATCCGGCGCATCGAAGTTGACCGTCTTCTTGACCAATCGCAACCCGAGGACCCCCGCGTAGAAGTCCACGTTCGTCTGCGCCACGCCCGCCATCGCGGTGATGTGATGGATGCCCAAAACTCCCTGCCCGGTGGTCAACGCCAAACACCTTCCTCATCGTAATTGACTTCACTTTTGTTAGCACCATGCTGTGCGCATCGTACACCCTCTCCGGATCCTGCGTCAAGAAAGCCCTCGGCAAACGGGTTTCCATTATAATGAAGGCGAAGCATCGCCGGCGGGATCCGGTGCGCCTCGGATGCCGATCCCGCCGATGGACGTGGGAGGAGTCGCCATGTCAAACGCGCCGAAGGAGATTGGGAAACCTCTGCGCATCGGAATTGCCGGGGCGGGCGCCTTCGCCGCCTTCCTCGCCGAGAGCCTCGCCCCGCTCGCCGTCTGTCGTCTCGCGGCCATCGCCGGGCGGACGCCCGCCAAACGGGAGGCCGTCCGACAGGCCTGGCAGTCCCGCAGGCCCGCGGAATTGGCCGCAGCGGACCCAGATCCCCGATTCTTCGTGGACGCCATGGACCTGGCCATCGCGCCGGACATCGATGCGCTCTTGGTGGTCACGCCACCGCATCTGCACACAACCGTCGCCGAGGCGGCCATCACGAGCGGCAAGAACGTCCTCTTGGAGAAGCCGGGCGCCCTTCGCGCCGCCGACCTGGAACGGCTGGCGGCGCTCGCCCGCGGCCGCGGGATCGCACTCCTCGTGAACCTGGTCATGCCGCACAGCCCCCTGGTGCAGGCCGTGCAGGCCCTGCTGGCCGCGGAGGCACTCGGCCCGGCGGACGCCGCCACGATGCACAACCAGGTCCACCGCGTAAAGGACGGCCACTGGTTTTGGGATGCGGAGCAGAGCGGCGGGATTTTGATTGAACACGGGGTGCACTTCTTCGAGGTCAGCCGGCGCTGGTTCGGCGAGCCCGTGTCCTGGCAGGCCGGCGGCGCCTGGGATGTCCTCGGCAGGGCGTCTATCCCGCCCCGCGTGTGGGCGACGGTCGTGCACGAAGCGGGATCGACCCGCCTCCCGGTGCATCACTACCACGGATTCGTCCGCTCCCACGAAACGCCGGAGGACACCGGCTGGCAGATCCTCTGCCGGTACGGACGCATCCGAGTGGAAGGCTGGGTGCCCGAACGGCTGGAGGTCGAAGGCGCGGTGCCTGCGTCGATGGCCGAAGCCGTTGACCGTCTCCTCGAAGCCATCCCGGTCCACCCCGCCATCGACGCCCTCAGCCGCTTCCGCGACCTGGCCGAGGCCCTCGCGGAGGCCGGCGCGGCCTCGGACCAACCAGAACCGGCACTCGGCGCGGCGGAGGCACGGGTCCCGGTGCGGCGGGTCGTGGCGCTGCGGGATCGACAGGGGTGGTACACCGCCCTCATCCAGGCCCGCTTCCTCGATCTCGCCGCCACCATCCACCACCCCTCCCACCGGCCGCTGGTCACGGTGGACGACGCCATCCGGGACCTGCGCCTGGCCGAGTCCTGTACCCATCAAATGAAGTAAAAAGGCGGCGTACCGGGTACGCCGCCCTGCGAATGGCGCGAATCAGGCCAGCTCGCGTTGCAAACAGTCCGCTTCGGCTGGCCGCCGGCGGTGAACTTCGCAGCCGCGCGGATCAGGCCAGCTCACGTTGGACGAATTCCGCCAGCGCCGCCTCATCGGCGATGGTCTTCACCTGCTGCACAAATTCCTCGTGCATCAGCCTGCGCGCGAGCTTCGCCAGGATCTGCAGGTGCTCCTGGTGACTCTCCTCCGGCACCAGAATCAGAAACAGCACCGACACCGGCGCCCCGTCCATCGCCTTCCAGTCCACCGGCTCCGCCAGGCGTCCGTACAGAAGCGCCGGTTCGCGCACCCCGTTGGACTTGCCGTGCGGGATGGCGATCCCGTTGCCAAACCCGGTCGTCCCCTCCTCCTCACGGCGCAGCACCGCGGAGACCACCGCCTCCACGTCCGTCACCTTGCCGAGCCGCTGCGCCTGTTCCACCAGGTACCGCACCGCATCCCGCTGCGATGCCGCCGGCACCCCGAAAAACACCTGCTCCCGCGTCAGCACCGTGCATCCCTCCAATTGTGAATTGACACCCCGTGATCGTACACCCTATACTGAGCTTAATCAATCATAAATGAGCATAATCAATCGACCGTTTATGCTTGTATCCAACCGAATGCTCGCGCCAGGCCGAATCCGGCCCGGCGCGGGCAACCGGCCGGCCCGGGCAGGAAGTCGAATCCCCCCGGCCGGCCCGGACACCCGAATCGTATCCGTCGATGGGCGGACCGAACAGGAGGTGAAAGGGTGTTCGCCGACGAGCGCAAGGCGCGTATCCTCGATGCCGTCAACCGTCAGGGCCGGGCGACCGTCGCGGAGTTGTCCGAGCTGCTGGGCGCCTCGGCGTCCACCATCCGGCGCGACTTGCAGGACCTCGAGGCGCTCGGACTGCTGCGACGGGCTCACGGCGGGGCGGTGGCCGCCCACATCGCCGCGCACGTCGCCGGCTTCGAACCGACGATCGAGGAAAAGAATGTTCAATTGCAGGCGGAGAAATTCGCCATCGGGCAGGCCGCCGCGCGGTTGGTGCAGCCGGGCGACACGGTGATGATGGACGCCGGGACCACCACCCTGCAGGTCGCGCGCCATCTGCCGGCGCAGGTGACCGTGATCACCAACAGCGTCGACGTGGCGCAGGTGATGCAGATGCAGGCCGCGCAGGCGCAGGGCGCACGCGCGCAACTCCAGGTCCTGCTCATCGGCGGGCAGCTTCGTCCCGCCACCGGCGCGCTCGTCGGGCCGTGGGCGGAGCGCGCACTGTCCGAGGTCCATGTGGACATCCTGTTTTTAGGAGCCAACGGGATCGATCCCGCCCGCGGCATCACCACCCCCAACCCGCTCGAAGCCTCGGTCAAGACGGCGATGGTCCGAGCCGCGCGGCGCGTGGTGCTGGTGGCGGACCACAGCAAGTGCGGACAGGTCTCCCTCATGCAGGTCTGCTCCCTGCGGCAGGTGGACATCTGGGTGACCGATGCCACACCACCGCCGGATGTGATGGCCGCCTGCGAAGCGCAGGGCGTGGAGGTGATGGTTGCACCACCGCCGGATGCCCCAGACAGACAGGAGTGATGCAGCCGTGAATCATTGGAAACCCGCCGGCGCCATCCCGGGCCGCGGCACCGCCGGCCACGGCACCGCCGACATGGGCCTCAACGGCCAACCGGGGGCGGGGCCGGGCGCCCTGCCCCGCGTCGTGACGGTCACGGTCAACCCCGCGGTCGATCTCTTCCTTCACGTCGACCGCCTCACCCCCGGGGCGCTCCATCGTGTGCCGGCGCCGCGCACCGATGCGGGTGGCAAGGGGATCAACGTCGCGAAGGCCCTGCGTGCCTTCGGCATCCCGGTGGCCGCCACCGGGTTGCTCGGCGGATCGCGCGGGAGATGGATCCGGGATGCGGTGGTGGAGATGGGCGGGATCGACGCGTTCGTCGCCATCGGCGCGGAAACGCGCATCAACGTCAAGGTGGTGGATGCTCAAGGCCAGCTGACGGAGCTGAACACCCCCGCTCCGCCGCTGTCCGAAGGCGAGGTGGCGGCGCTCACGGAGAAAATTGATCAGATCTCTGCGCCGGGGACGTGGCTCGCCCTGTGCGGGAACCTCCCGGCGTCCCTGCCGGCGAGCTGGTACCGGGATCGAATCGTGCGCGCCAAATCCCGCGGAGTGCTCACGGTCCTCGACGCCAGCGGCGAAGCCCTTCGCCAGGGGGCGCTGGCGGGCCCGGACCTGATGAAGCCGAACCGGGACGAGCTCGAGCAGTTGACCGGCCGATCGATCCGCTCGCGCGACGACGCCCTGGCGGCGGCCCGTTCGCTGCACCGATCGGGGGTCGGCGTTGTGATTGCGTCGCTCGGCGGAGACGGGCTGGTCGCCGTAAGCCACATGGGCGAGGTGTCCGTCCGAGTGCCGCACGTGCCGGTGGTCTCCGCGGTCGGCGCCGGGGACACGGTGGTGGCCGCGTATCTGGCGGCGACGCTCCGCGGCCGGGCCTTCGCGGAAGCGGTGCGGTTCGCGGCGGCGGCCGGGACTGCGGCGGTGATGCAGCAGGGGTCCGGACGACCGCGGCTGGAAGACGTGGAAGCCCTGATGGATCAGGTGCAGATAGAGGAGGTTGTGATCCGATGAAGCGGATCGTGGCGGTGACGGCCTGCCCGACGGGCATCGCGCACACGTACATGGCGCAGGAGGCCCTGCAGCAGGCGGCCAAGAAGATGGGATACGAGATCAAGGTGGAGACGCAGGGCGCGTCGGGCGTGGAGAACCGCCTGACGGACGAGGACATTGCCGCGGCGGACGCCGTCATCATTGCGGCGGACAAGAAGGTCGATCTCGATCGATTCACGGGCAAACCGCTGCTGGAGACGTCGGTCTCAAGCGCCATCAAGGACGCGAAGGGCCTCATTGAGGCATCGCTCGAGCAGCCGGTGTTCGGCGCGGCAGCCGGTGCGGGCGCGGGCAGGGGCCCGGGCGCTGCGACGGGGGTCGGCGTGGGCGCGGGTGCGGCCGGTGCGGGTGTCGCGGGCGCTGGCGCGGGTGTCGCGGGCGCGGCCGGTGCGGGTGTCGCGGGCGCGGTTGGCGGCACGGGACCTGGAGCGGGCGTTGGTGCGGCGGGATCGAACGCGGCGCGGTTCGCGGGCCAGGCGAGCGGGGACTACCTGGCCGCTGTGCAGCAGGGCAAGGCGAAGAAGAAGGCGCAGATGCCGGCGGTGTACCGGCACCTGATGAACGGCGTCTCGCACATGCTGCCGCTGGTCGTCGCGGGCGGAATTTTCATCGCGCTGTCCTTCGCCATCGACATCGAGAACAAGGCTCCGCTCGCCCAGGCGTTTATGAACATCGGCGGCGGGTCGGCGTTCGCGCTGTTCGTCCCGATCCTGTCGGCGTACATCGCCATGTCGATCGCGGATCGGCCCGGCCTCGCCCCCGGCTTGGTGGGCGGTTGGATCGGCACGCAGGGCGCGATGTACGGCCACCAGGGTGCGAGCGCCGGGTATCTCGGCGGCATCATCGCCGGCTTCCTCGCCGGCTACATCACCAAGTGGCTGCGCGACGCCATTCGCCTGCCGCGCACGCTCGAGGGCATCAAACCCGTGTTGCTGCTGCCCGTGCTGTCGGTCGGCATCGTCGGCCTGCTGATGATCTACGTCCTCGGCCGGCCCATCGCGTGGCTGATGCAGGCGCTGACCAACGGCCTGGCGCACATCGGCGCGACGGGATCGATCGGATTAGGCCTCCTCCTCGGCGCGATGATGGCCTTCGACATGGGCGGCCCGGTGAACAAGGTCGCGTACTTCTTCGCTGCGGGCCTGGTCGCGACGCACACGCCCGTCGCGGAGACCATCATGGCGGCGGTGATGGGCGCCGGTATGACCCCGCCGCTGGGCCTGGCGCTGGCGACGTTCATCGGCGGGCGGAAGTTCTACCGCGAGGAGCGCGACGCCGGCAAGGCGGCCCTCATCCTCGGGCTGTGCTTCATCACGGAGGGGGCCATCCCGTTCGCGTCCAACGACCCGCTGCGCGTCATTCCGTCCATCGTCGTCGGCTCGGCCATCACCGGGGCGCTCACGATGCTCTTCCACGCGACGCTGCCGGCGCCACACGGCGGGGTGTTCGTCTTCCCGCTGATGGGCAACGTTGGGCTGTACTGCATCGCAATCCTCATCGGCGCGGTGATCACGGCGGCACTCACCCTTGCCCTGAAGCGCCGCGTCGACGACGCGGAGGACGAAGCCCCGGCCGCCGCGTGAGATTCGGTTGAGTTGGGCTCAGAAGCGGTTGGGTTTGTTGACGTGTGGTTCGTTGGGGGGTTGGTGGGGCGGGCCCGCTGGATTGGTGGGCGATGCGTTGGGAGGCAGGTTGCGGCGGCTGCCAGGGGTGGTTGCGGTGGCCGCCAGGGGTGGTTGGACGGCAGCCGCCAGGGGTGCGGTGGCCGCCAGGGACGGTTGGGCGGGCTACGGGCCCGCCCTTCCTTTTAATTGATGTTTCTTGGACGGCTTTATTTCGCCGGCGCACGAGGTCCATTACACGAGGTCCACTCATGATAGCCGCAAATGTTACCTGGGATTGTGGCGAGAACGGGCCGGTCGTCGTGTGTACTGTAACCTCTCGCTGCGGCCCGGCCTCGTTGTAGTGTGTGGCCTCGCTGTGTGTGGCCCGGCCCCTTGGGCTGCGCCGGTACGGCTCGGTCCAGGTGGCCTCGTGGCCTGCCGGGCCCCATCTCCGTGACCCCGACCCCAGGCGTCCCCAAACGTCACGGTGCCTGAAAGGTGAATTTTCGTAGTAAAGTGGCCGGATTCACCCCTTCACCGGCCGCGGATCCCCATCTGAAAGAGGTATTTTCGTTTTAACTCCGCCGTCGAGGTGTCTCTGGCGCATGGTTTACTACGATTTTTCACCTTTCACAGCGCATCGTCCCCGCTTCCGCCGCCCGAATCCAGGGGGATTACTACGATTTTTCACCTTACATTCACGGGCCACAGGATATATGCGCTGGCCCGCATGATCAAGCCGCGGGCCAGGAGGTGGGGCCTCGGCCGGGTTGAGCTTCGGATTGGGTTTGGTCGGGCGGGCCACTGGCCCGCCCTTCCTTTTATTATTTGCCCACGAGGACTTGCCATGAAGGCAGCGCCCCTGCAACCCCGTCCGTGTGTGGCCTCGTCCCTGCGGCCTCGCCGGTACAGATCGGCTTAGGTGGCCTCCCGGCCCGCGGAGGCCCCATCTCCGTGGCCCCGGCTCTAAGCTCCCCCCAACGCCACGGTGCCTGAAAGGTGAATTTTCGTAGTAAAGTGGCCGGTTTCACCCCTCCTCCGGCCGCGGATCCCCCTCTGAAAGAGGTATTCTCGTTTTAACTCCGCCGTTGAGGAGTCCCGGGCACGTGATTTACTACTATTTTTCACCTCTCACAGCGCATCGTCCCCGCCTCCACCGCCCGAATCCAGGGGGGTTACTACGATTTTTCACCTTACATTCGTGGGCCCTAAGACACCACATCCGGCGCACTCGATCCGTTCCCGGGCCACAGGCCCACGTGCATTCGCACCGCGAGCTGTAACACACCGCGTCGGCCGGGGCGGAGCTACAGCAGACATTGCCGACACAGTGCGGCAGGGGGGCATCTTCCCGTTGATGGGCAACGCCGGGCCGCACCGTATCCCCATCGCGATCCACATATAGACCACGGCGGCGTTCACCGTTACGCTCAAACATCGAGTCGACGCAGCGGAGGACGAGATTCGAGACGGGGCTTGAAGATGGATTTGGTTGGGCGGGCCGGTGGCCCGCCCCTCCCTTATTTTATGTCGCCAGCTCACAGGGCCTTACCTATATGTATGGTACCGTTCCTGTGACCGGGGCCCCATCTCCGTGGCCCTGGCCCAGGCGTCCACCCAATGCCACGGTGCCTGAAAGGTGAATTTTCGTAGTAAAGTGGCCGGTTTCACCCCTCCTCCTGCCGCGGATCCCCTGCTGAAAGGGGTATTTTCGTTTTAACTCCGCCGTCGTGGTGTCTCTGGCGCGTGATTTACTACGATTTTTCACCTCTCACAGCGCATCGTCCCCGCCTTCACCGCCCGAATCCAGGAGGATTACTACGATTTTTCACCTTACATTCACGGGCCACACGGTGCTGCGGCCCACCCGCTCCATCGGTGGCCCATCCTCTCCATCCGCGGGTCGCAAGGCACCACATCCACCCCGCCTGCCCGTTCCATCCGCGGGTCGCAACGCCCCCAACCCCTACATCAACGGGCCGCAATGCATCACGTCCACCGGACCAGACCTCATCCAACTACTACCACCCCAACATTCTTCAAACCCATCTGCGATTCTCCTCCATCTTATGGAACTCCATCACAAAACCCGCTAGAATCGCCGGTGTGGCCGGCGGTATCCCCGTCCCCGCAGGGTCTTCCCCACGTTGTTGATCCCGCGGCCACCCCATATACTTTCCTACAGAGGTGTCCCGATGTCCTTGAACGTGAACCAGCGAATTCGACTGAGGAAGGACTTGATGAAGGTGTCCCGGATGCTTCAGGAGCTGTACGAGGAGGGCCGGGAAGAAGGGGACCACGCCCGAGCCGTCCTGGTTGCGGAAAAGCTCTTTCGCAAAGGCCTCTCCATCTCCGAGGTGATGGACATCACGGACCTGCCGGAGAAGGAGCTGGAGGAGATCCGCCAAAGGCTCCGGTGAGCTTCCTCCCGGTGATTCAGCCGGAGCCCGTGTCGGTGCGATGCCGCGGCCAGGGCGCCCACGCGTCAGCCCATCACGCGAAGCAGCAGTGGGATGATCACCACGCCCGCCAGGGCGGCGACCACCATCGACAGGCTCGAGATGGTGCCTTCCTGTGGCCCCATTTCGAACGCGCGCGCGGTGCCGATGCCGTGGGCTCCCATCCCCATCAGCGCGCCGCGTCCGATGAAGGTCCTCAGGCGCAGCAGGCGGACCAACCACGGACCGATGAGAACGCCCAGAATGCCCGTGCACAGCACGAAGACCGCAGCCAGGACCGGATTGGCGTCGGTGGCCTGCGCGATGGACATCGCCACAGGCGTGGTGATGGAGCGCGGGGCGAGGCTGCGCACCACGGCCCCCGGGAGGCCCGTGGCCCGCGCGAACTCCAGGGACGAGATCACCGCCATCACACTGCCGAGCGTCAATCCCGTCAACAGGGCGCGGGCGTGGCGAATGAGCGCCTCCCGATGACGGTACAGGGGCACCGCGAAGGCCACCGTGGCCGGTTGCAACAGAGCGCTCAGCCAGTGACCGCCCGTCATGTACGCGGGATACGGTACGCGAAGCACGAGAAGCAGTCCAATCACGCCCAAAACGCTGGTCAGCATCGGAGACAGGAGCGTGTACGTCCATCTCCGGTACACCGCTCGGCACACCCAGAACACGGCCACGGTGGCCGCCACGCCGAAGACCGTCATCCCAATCGTGGGCCAGATCCGCTGCATCCACGCACCCCCGAAGTCCGCCATCCCAATCATCCCGCGAACCTCCCGTCATCCGAGTGACCGCCATCGCCGACCGGGTTCGTCGGCCCGGAATCGCTCCGCCTCAGTCCATCCATCCGCGGATTCCGCCGATCCCGTCCTCCGCCCCGCGCCCGCACGTTGCGCCGGCTGATCCAGTCGGTGGTCCACCCCGTGACCGCCATCACCAGGATGGTGCTTGCGAGGATCACCAACAGCAGCCGCCACCCGTCACGCAGGAACAGGGATGGATACTGCATCACGCCGACCGCCGGGGGGATGAAAAAGAGCAGCAGATAGGCGAGCAGCCAGTCCGCGCCCGCCTCCACCCACGACACCTTGACCACCCCGGTGGCGAGCAGCATGAACAGCACCGCGCAGCCGAGGATGCTCCCGGGGATGGGCAGATGCAGGTGAGCCGAGACCCAATTGCACACCCAGGCGAACGCCCACAGCGCGGCCACCTGGATCATCACGCGGACCGCCCGCCGCCGGGGTAACGCGGGACGCCGATCCGAGAGGGATGCCTGCACGTCTGTTCCACCTTTCCAAACCGTGTTCTGTTTTCAACTGTACGCGGGGGGAATGGATACGTCCAATATATAATGGAGATGGATTCAATTCGTCATGAGAATGAAAGGGTTTCGTCGGATCTCCGACCGCGCATGTCAGCGTGCGACGGGATGCCGTGTGCAAAGGAGGGATACGCGCGTGGAACTTCGCCACCTGATGTATTTCGTGGCCGTCGCGGAGGAGCGCCATTTCGGGCGGGCCGCGCAACGCCTGCAGATGACCCAGCCTCCGCTCAGCCAGCAGATCCGGCAGCTCGAGGAGGAGTTGGGGGTGACGCTGCTGCAGCGCAACGCCCGCCGGGTCGAGCTGACACCGGCGGGCGAGGTGTTTTTGGACGAGGCCCGCAAGGTTCTGGCGCAGGCCGAGCGGGCGGTGGAGTTGGCCCGGCGGGCCGGACGCGGCGAACTTGGGCGGCTTCGGGTCGGTTTCGTCGGATCGGCCACGTACGACGTGCTGCCCGCGGTGTTGCGCATGTTTCGCCGGCAGCGGCCGGGCGTGAATGTGGTGCTCCAGGAGTTATCCACGCCGCAGCAGGAAGAGGCGCTGTTGGACGACCGAATTGATGTCGGATTCGTCCGGCCGCCCATGAGCTCCAACCTGATTGAGGTTACGGTGGTGCATCGGTCTCCCTGCGTGCTCGCGCTGCCGGCGAACCACCCCCTGGCCAACAGACCGTCCATCGGCCTGGCGGACCTGCGGGGGGTGCCGCTGGTGATGCTGGCGAGGTCCACTTGGGCGGGGTTGTACGACACGGTGCTCGGCCTCTGCCGGCAGCACGGCTTCAGCCCAGAGATCCAGCAGGAGGCACGGGAGTTTCAAACGGTCATCGGCTTGGTGGCCGGCGGACTCGGTGTGGCGGTCGTGCCCGCGTCCGCGCGCAATCTTCACAGCCGCGATGTGGTGTACCGGGAGATCGGCGGGCTGCCCGACATGGAGATGGGCGTCGCCTGGCGCCGCAAAGACTCGTCGCCGGTATTGGCCGCGTTTCTGTCGGTGGCGCGCGAGGCCGTGCGACCGCGGGACGAGGGCTGAGGTTGGCTCACGGGGAACCGTGCCTCAGTTCCTCGTAGTACTGCCCGACGATCTCGACGAATCGGCGGGTGAGCGGCCGGTCGGCCAGGGAGGCCGGGTACGCCAAGAGCGTGGGGCGCGTCCACTCCGGGCCGCCCAACGGGATGGCGCGGTATCCCTTGAACTCGGCGTCGTGCAGGGTCCGGCGCGGCAGCAGGGAGATGCCGAGGCCGTGGCTGACCATCGCCTTCACGCCGTCGATGCTGTCCAGCTCCATCCGCACCTGCGGATACACGCCCGCCTGGGCGAGCGTCCGTTCAATGCGTTGGCGAAACGGCGCACGGGATCGGCCGAAGGCGATGTACGGTTCCCCCGCGATGGCGTGGATGCCGGGGAACTCGTGGGTGAAGTAGTGGTTGGATGGGACGACGAGATCGATCGCGTCAGGCAAGAACTCCACCTGCTGCACCAGCGGGTGGTAGATGGGTTCTCCGAGAAAGCAGAAGTCCACCTGCTGGGAGACCAGCGCATCCATCATGTCGTGATACAGGCCCATGCGGACCTTGAGATGGACCTTCATCTGGCGGACCACCCGCGAGAGGCATTCCGGCACATCGACGGACACGAAGGCGCGCCCGGACAGGACGCGGATGACGGGGATCTGCTCCTCGCCGGGGTGGAGCATCTGGCGCTCGAGCTGCGCCATGCGCTCCGCGAGCGGGACGAGGCGTTGGCCTTCGGGTGTGAGCTGGACGCCCGCGGGGGTTCGGTGGAACAGGGTGTAGCCGAGGGCCCGTTCGAGCCGTTGCAGGTGGTGTGTCACGGTCGACTGAGACATGAACAACTGTTCCGCGGCCCGCGAGATGGAGCCAAGGCGGGCGATGGTGAGAAACAGCGTCACGTCTTTGGTGTCCATGCGACGTCGGCCTCCCAAACGAGCGGTCAACCGGGGTTCCGGTTCCGAATGGCTGCATTATAACACCGTTTGAACGGCGTTGCGCGGGGACCCGGGCCGACATCCAACAGGCCTTCCCGCCGGTCCCGGCTTGACCCGGTCTCCGCGCCCCACCGCCGATTCCAACCCAGACTAAGGCTTCCCCGGCGGTCAGAGGCGCCCCTCCCCGGCGTTGGCCGCCGGAACCTGAAGGCGCCGGTTGAAGAATATGTACACCGCGTTCAGGAGCAACAGCGCCATGGTGACGTAGAACACGTCGTGAATGTCCCAGACGGCGGCCACCGTGCTGCCGAGCAGCGGGCCGAGCAGACCGCCGAGAAATTGAAAGCTGGAGTTGACGCCGTACGCCTGCGCCTGCATCTCCTCCGGCGCCAGCCGTTTGACCAGGACATTGAGCGAGGGCAGCATGCCGCCGATGAACAGGCCGAGCAGGAATCGGCCCACCAGGAGCATCGGGATGCCGGTGGCGAGGACCTGCGGGAGGAACGCGAGGGCGGAACACACCAGGGCGGTGACCAGGATCTTGCGCGGGCCGATCACATCCGAGAAGCGGCCGAGGATGGGGGCGCCAATCAGATTGGCGATCCCGGTGCAGGCCACGACCAACCCGGCGATGAGTTCGATGTGGGCGCCGTGGTACAGGAGGGTCGTGTACACGGTGAGGATGGGTTGGATGCTCATCATCCCGAGCTGGGTGATGAGCGACGCCACGAACACCGGCAACAGCAGGGTCAGCACGCGGCGGCGCGAGACTGGCGTCCTGCGCCTCGCCTCGTTTGGCGTGTGCGCGCGTTCCTCGTGGACGTAGATCCAGACAATGAGGCTCGCCAGCAAGAGCAGCATGCCGGTGAGGATGAACACCCAGCGGAAGCCGACCGCCTCCGCCAGCGCGCCGCCGATCAGCGGTCCCACCAACGATCCCGCCACCTGTCCGGTCTGCAGGGTGCCGAGCGCCCGGCCCGAATACTCCCGCGGGGTCACGGAGGCTTGCAGGGAGATGGCCATCGAGATGAAGCCCGCAAACACGCCGTTGATGAACCGCAGCGCCAAAAGCTGCCACGGTGCGGTCACGAAGCCCATCAGGATGGTCATGGTCCCCATGCCGATGCCGGCGCGCAGCAGCATCGGTTTTCGTCCAAAGCGATCCGCGACGCCGCCCCAGATGGGCTGAAAGATGGCGGCGGTGAGCATCTGTGCCGCGAAGATCCACCCGGACCACTGCTCGACCGCCGCCAGTTGGCGCACCCCCAGCTCCTGAACGAACAGGGGGAGAAAGGGGATGATCAGGCTCGTCCCCGACACCGCGAGAAAAGTGGAGACCCAGAGGATGAACAACGTCCGTTTCCACGTATCCATAGCGTCACCCGAAGACAGTGTAGACGATTTCCAGATGAAAAAGAAACCCCTCGTCCGTCGGGACGAGGGCCGGGCCGGCTCGAACACCGCAGTTGGACCGGATCAGCGCCGGGCGAGGTCGAAGCGGTCCGCATTCATCACCTTCACCCAGGCGGCGATGAAGTCGCGGACGAACTTCTCCCGGTTGTCGTCCTGCGCGTACACCTCGCAGATGGCGCGCAGGACGGCGTTGGCGCCAAAGACGAGATCGACACGCGTGGCGGTGAACACCGGCTCACCCGTCGACCGCCGGCGCCCTTCGTAGACACCGTCGCCGGCGGGGGTCCAGACCAATCCCATGTCCAGCAGGTGAACGAAGAAGTCGTTGGACAGGACGCCCACCCGGTCGGTGAACACGCCGTGGCGCGTGCCGCCGAAATTCGTCCCCAAGACGCGCATGCCACCGATGAGAACGGTCATCTCCGGCGCGGTGAGGTTGAGCAACTGCGCCTTGTCGATGAGCAGTTCCTCGGGGGCGACGGGGCAGTTCGCCCGCACGTAATTGCGGAAGCCGTCCGCCGCCGGTTCGAGGTACGCGAAGCTCGCCACATCGGTCTGCTCCTGTGTGGCGTCGCCGCGGCCGGGAGCAAACGGCACGGTGACATCAAAGCCGGCGGCGCGGGCGGCCCGTTCGACGGCGGCCGATCCGCCGAGGACGATGAGATCCGCCAGGCTCACCGGTTTCTCAAACGTCCGCCGGACGTCCTCCAGGGTGGCCAGGACTTTTGCCAGCTGTTCCGGTTGGTTGACCTCCCAATCCCGCTGCGGAGCGAGGCGGATGCGCGCACCATTGGCGCCGCCGCGTTTGTCGGATGCGCGGAAGGTGCTGGCCGAGGCCCAGGCGGTCGTGACCAGTTCCCCGATCGTCAGGCCCGTGCCGAGGATCCTGGCCTTGAGCATCTCGATGTCCTCCTCCGTCAGGTCGTAATTGCCGGCGGGGACCGGGTCCTGCCAGATGAAGTCCTCCTCCGGGACCTCGGGGCCGAGATACCGGGATTTCGGGCCCATGTCGCGATGGGTGAGCTTGAACCAGGCGCGCGCGAACGCGTCCGCGAATTCCTCCGGGTGCGCGTGGAAGCGGCGGGCGATCCGCTCGTAGACCGGATCGACCCGAAGCGCGATGTCGGAGGTCAACATCATGGTGGGCACGCGGCGGGAGGGATCCTCCGGATCCGGCGCGAGGTGCTCAGGTTTCGGATTCACCGGCTTCCATTGGTAGGCGCCGGCCGGACTCTTGGTCAGCTCCCATTCGTATCCGAAGAGCATGTCGAAATACCCGTTGTCCCACCGCGTCGGGTTGGGCGTCCAGGCGCCCTCCAGGCCGCTGCCGATGGCGTCCCGTCCCTTGCCCGTGCCGTGCCGGCTCTGCCAACCGATGCCCATCGCCTCGACGGGCGCCGCCTCCGGCGCCGGACCGACGAGCGCCGGGTCACCCGCGCCGTGCGCCTTGCCGAAGGTGTGGCCGCCGGCGATGAGCGCGACCGTCTCCTCGTCGTTCATGCCCATCCTTGCGAACGTCTCGCGGATGTCGCGGGCGCTGGCCAGCGGATCGGGCGTGCCGTTGGGGCCCTCCGGGTTGACGTAGATGAGTCCCATCTGCACCGCGGCCAGGGGGTGTTCCAGTTGTCGATCCCCCGTGTACCGCTCATCCCCGAGCCACTCGGTCTCCTTGCCCCAGTAGATGTCCTCCTCCGGCTCCCACACGTCCTCCCGGCCGCCGCCGAAGCCGATGGTTTTACCGCCCATGGACTCGATGGCGACGTTGCCGGCGAGAATCATCAGGTCGGCCCAGGAGATGCGGTTGCCGTACTTCTTTTTGACGGGCCACAACAGCCTTCGGGCCCTGTCCAACAGCACGTTGTCCGGCCAGCTGTTGAGCGGCGCGAACCGCTGCGATCCGCTGCCGCCCCCGCCGCGGCCGTCCCCGATGCGGTACGTGCCCGCCGAGTGCCATGCCATGCGGATGAACAGCGGACCGTAGTTTCCATAGTCCGCGGGCCACCAGTCCTGGCTTTCGGTCATCAGCCGGCGCAGGTCTTCTTTGAGGGCGAAGTAGTCCAACTTCTGAAACTCGCTGGCGTAGTCAAACTCCTTGCCCATCGGGTTGGATTTCTCGCTGTGCTGATGGAGAATGCTGAGATTCAGCTGATTCGGCCACCAGTCCCGGTTGGACGGGCCGCGGGATCTGCGGGTGGCGCCGCCGTGCATCACCGGACATTGACCGGGTTCGGCCGCGCCGAGCGGGCGCGTCTCGTTCGTGTCCATCTTCGGTTCTCCTTTCCCATGGGGAACTATCGTTTGGGGGGTTCTCTCCTCGCAGGGATGATATGCGAAGAAGTTTCTGAACATGAATGCAACGGGTGGGGGAGCGGACCGGCCCCTTGCCATGCAGACGCCGCCGCGGTACCCTGAAAACGGTTGTGGCTTCACGAGTTACCAAGTCTATGGGGTGGGATTCTTTTGACGACATTGCAGCAGACCTGGGACCTGGACAGCATCTTCCAGGGCGGCGCCCGTTCGGAGGCGTTCGAGCAGTTTTTGGCCGATCTCGCCGCCAAGATTGACGATTTCACCCAAGGCACCGACGCCCTGCCTACGTCCGGCGGGGTGGATCCGTGGGCAAAGGCCATCCTCGCCCTGCAGGACATTCGGGCCCGGCAGCGCCAGGCGGCCGCCTTCACCGAGTGCCTGACGGCGGCCGACACGCGCGATGAGCGCGCCAAGGGCCTGCAGGCGCAGGTCACCGCGCTGAGCGGCCGGATCAACGCGGCTCTGGCCGGATTTGACGCAAAGCTCAGTCAGCTTGACGAGGCGAGCTTCCGGGCGCTGTTGGAGGACGAACGGATTGCGCCGCTCCGCTTCCCGGTGGAGGAGCGGCGGCGGCGCGCGCTCGACAAGCTGCCGCCCGAACAGGAGCAGCTCATCGCGGGGCTGATGGTCGACGGGTATCACGGATGGAGCCAGCTGTACGACACCATCGTCGGCGGATTGACGATGACGGTGGAGGAGGATGGCGAGGAGAAGGCCATCTCCATGGGGCAGGCGGCCAACCGGTTGTTGACGCCAAACCGAGCGGATCGATCCCGCCTGTTCCAACGGTGGGAGTCCGCATGGCAGAGCCGGGAGGACCTGTGCGCCCAGGCCATCAACCACATCGCCGGGTTCCGGCTTGAGGTGTACCGCCGGCGGGGGTGGACGGATGTGCTCCGGGAGCCGCTCGAGATCAACCGAATGGACCGTGAGACGCTCGACACCATGTGGTCGGTGATCGCAGCCAACAAGGCGCCGCTGGTCAAATACCTCGAGCGCAAGGCGAGGCTGTTTGGCGTCCGGCGCCTGTCCTGGCACGACGTGCCGGCCCCCGTCGGGAAATCGACGTCGCGGGTCACCTACGAGCAGGCGCGCCAGTTCATTGTCGATCACTTTGGCCAATTCAACCCGGAGATGGCCCGCTTTGCCGGCCGCTGTTTCGATGACCGGTGGATTGAGGCGGAAGACCGGCCGGGCAAACAGTCAGGGGCGTTCTGCACCAGCTTCCCGGTGAGCCGCGAGACGCGCGTCTTCATGACGTTCTCCGGCACCACCTCGAACGTCTCGACGCTGGCGCACGAGCTCGGACACGCGTATCACCAGCACGTGATGCGCGATATGCCCGTGCTGCTGCAGGGTTACGCCATGAACGTGGCGGAGACGGCCTCGACATTCGCCGAGGCGATTGCTTCGGACGCGGCGGTCCGGGTGGCGAAGGAGAAGGATGAGCGGATCGCGCTGCTCGACGAAAAGATTGAGCGCGCGGTGGCGATGCTGATGAACATCCACGCCCGCTTCCTGTTTGAGACGCGGTTCTACGAGGAGCGCAAGCGGGGGTGGGTGCCGGCGGACCGGCTGAACGAGCTGATGGTCGAGGCGCAGCGCGAGGCGTACTGCGATGCGCTCGACGAGTGGCACCCGCGGTTCTGGGCCTCCAAGCTGCACTTTTACATCACGACCACACCGTTCTACAATTTCCCATACACCTTCGGGTATCTGTTCAGCGCCGGTATCTACGCCCGCGCGCAGGCGGAGGGCCCGTCGTTCGCCGAGAAGTACGTCGCACTGCTGCGCGACACCGCCTCGATGCGCGTGGAGGACCTGGCGCAGCGTCATCTCGGTGTGGACCTGCGCAAGCCGGAATTCTGGCAGTCGGCGGTCGATCTCGCCGTCGCCGATGTGGACGAGTTTCTGCGGCTGACGGAGTGAGCCGCTGCCCGGAGACGCCGCGGGCGAGGCTGCACGACGGGAAGGGTTGGGAGCGGGGCGACCGGCTGTGCCGGCCGCCCCGTGTCATACCCTGAATGACGGGTTGCCGAGAATTGTTCGAAGCATCCTATTGCTCAAACGGACAGTGGGGCGTATGATGGAAGCCAAATCTTCGGGGAGGTGTCGTCGGTGGACGAAAAGGAATTGGAGCTGTGTGCCGTGTGCGGAGCCGAGCTGGAGGGTGGCGTCCCCGGCATTCCGGAGGCGCAGGCGCCCGCGGAGGGGACGTCCTCCGACGCCGGGCCGGGGCGGCTGTGCGATCGTTGCCTCGACGCGTGGGAACGTGACGCAAAGAGCCATTGGTAGGCGGGATCGCGAGACTCCTTCGCTGAACGGTCCGTATGGCGGGGCGTACGAGGGGATCACCAACGTCTGTCCCGACGGCTATCAGCGTACCCAATTCATGGAATGGTCCGTATGGTGGGGCGTGCGGGGAAATCTTTGGGAAAACCCATCCGGGGTGTGTTTGGCGGCGGCCCTGACCGGTGGCGGCATTCGGTGCGCCAGTACGACATCTATGTGCCGGTGGAGCAGGAGCACAAGGCGTTGGAGGCGTTGGGCGGCCGCCGAGGTGGGTGAGCGGGCCGCGGGGGTGTCCGTGGTAGCGGAGCGCATCGCCAGGTGAGCCCCCCGCAGGGGAAGGGGGCGGCCCGCCGGGGGGGCGCCACGACCGACGCGTCCCAACGGGCGTCCACCACGGGCGGGCTGGGCCCGTCCCCTTGCTCGCAGATCCCGACGGCCCGGGGACGGGCGCGTTTGCTCCACACCCTGTGCGAAGTCTGCCCTGTCCTTCCTCGTCTCGTGATCGGCGCGCGCCCGGCGCTTATTGGTGTGCGAAGGCTCGAACCTGGTCTTCGGGGATGAAGCCGACCGACCGATTGACCTCCGCACCGGCCTTGAACAGGATCAGGGTCGGGATGCTGAAGATGCCGAAGCGCTCGGCGAGCTCCGGGGTTTGGTCGACGTCGACGTAATAATAGTCCACCGAGTCATCCGACTCCGACACGCGTGAGACCACCGGTCTCAACATGCGGCAGGCGGGTCACCAATCCGCGCCAAACTCGAGGACCACAGGTTTGACGGCGCGCAGCACCAACTCATTGAACGCGTCAAGGGTCAACGTCTTGGTCACACAGTTCACCTCCGTTCATGCGCATCTAGGATGCGCCATATCTTCCAAAAGGATGAGGGGCGGGCGCCCGTTGGACCCCGGTTCCAATCTGTCGGTTGGAACGTCGAACTCGCAGGCGCCCCCAATCTTCCATCCTGAAGAACTTACCCGGCCGTCGTCCGCTACTTCACGCCTCCGACGAGGCCCTCTATGGGGCTGGAGGGGGAGGGCACGTCGGATTTCGGAATGCGGCCGGCCCGGTACGCCATGCGCCCGGCTTCGACCCCGAGCGCCATGGCGCGCGCCATCGCCACCGGATTGCCCGCCTTGGCGATGGCCGTGTTGACGAGCACCGCGTCCGCGCCGAGTTCCATCGCCAGCGCCGCGTCGGAGGGCGCACCGATGCCCGCGTCAATCACGACCGGGACGCGGCCGCCGACGAGATCGATGATGCGTTTCAGACGCTCCGGATTCGGCAGCCCCTGGCCCGTTCCGATGGCCGATCCGTACGGCATGATGGTCGCACAGCCGATGTCGAGCAGGCGTTTGGCGACCGTGTGATCGTCGGTGGTGTACGGCAGGACCACAAAGCCTTCGGAGACCAGGATCTTCGCCGCCTCGACGGTCGCCACCGGATCCGGCAGGAGCGTCCCGTCGTCCGGAATGACCTCCAGTTTGACCCAGTTGGACAGGCCCGCGGCGCGCGCGAGACGGGCCGTGCGCACCGCCTCCTCGGCCGTGTGGCAACCGGCCGTGTTCGGCAAGAGGAAGTAGCGGTCCAAATCAATGTAAGCGAGCAGCGACTCCTCGCGTTCGTCCAGGTTGACGCGCCGCACGGCGACCGTCACAATCTCCGCGCCGGAGGCGTCCAGCGCCTGGCGCATCTCTTCAAACGTTCGGTACTTGCCCGTGCCCAACATCAGACGGGAGCGGAAGCGCCGCCCCGCAATGACCAGTTCGTCCATCCGTGCCCTCTCCCTTCCATTCTTCCCCGGTGTTCCATGCTGCCCGGGGGTCGCCGTCCCGCAGGAGAATCGCTGTCTCGGTGGAGCGCCGCGTGTAGGAGTGTGTGTCAGCCTCCGCCGACAAAGCGCACCACCTCGACCACGTCGCCTTCGGACAGGGCGTGTTGGGCGAACGCGCCGCGGTCCAGGATGTGCCCGTTGACCTCGACGGCGACGCGTTCGCCCGCGAGATCGAATCGCTCCAAGAGGGCGAGGACCGTGGATCCATCCGGCAGGTCGCGGGATTTTCCATTGACCAGGACGTTCATCGTTCGCGCACCTCCTCGCCGCGTGTTGTGGTGGTTTCCATTTTGGGATGTGCCTCGCGCTTTTCCGCACCCAGGGGGACGGCCGCCTCGCGGTCCCGCCAGGCCGCCACCGTGAACGGCCTCCATCGCTCCGGCCACGGGTCGCCCAGGATGGAGGCCTCGAGGATGGCGCCCGTCACCGGCGACAGCAGGATCCCGTTGCGGAAGTGGCCGACCGCCAGGTGGACGTTGGGGTGCTCCGGCACCGGGCCGAGCAGCGGCTCGCCCTTGGGAGAACCGGGGCGCAGGCCGACCCAGGCGCGATCGAACATTGCATCGGCCAGGCCCGGCGCGGCGTGGCGCAACCCCTGAAGCAGACGCAGGATCGCGTCGGCCGTCAGGTCGCGGTTGTACCCGGCACCGTGCTCCTCGGTGGCGCCGACGACGATGGTGCCGTCGCGCTTTGGCACCAGATACACCTGGTGCGTGTGCAGCGTCCGCGTGAGGCCGTGCCCGGCGCGCGGCCGCACCGCAAGGAGCTGGCCCTTGACGGGGCGGATGAAGAAGTTCACCCCGAGGTCCGCCACGAACCGTCCCGCCCAGGCACCCGCCGCAACGACCAGGTGATCCGCCGAAAACGTCTCTTCCACCGTGCGCACGTCCACGCGCCCGGATTCCGCCGAAACGGCGGTCACCTCCGCGCCCTCGCGCACGTCGCAGCGGCGATGCACCGCCCGGGCGAGTGCGCGCATCAGCAGCGGCGCGGACACATTCCCGTCGTCCGGGAGAAACAGGCCGCCGAGGCCCGGCGACACATCCGGTTCGAGGGCGGGGATGTCCTGTGCGTGGATCCACTCAGCCCGCGCCCCTTCCGCCGTCTGCCAGGTCAGTTCGCGGCGCAGGGCATCCACTTCCTCCGCCCGATGCGCCACCTGCAGGATGCCGTTGTGGACGTACTGAATGTCAATCCCGCTGTCTTCCAACAGCGCCTGTGCGAACGCGGGGTACATCCCGCGGCTCTCGACGCACAGGCGGTAGAACGGCCCCGGTTCGCCGACCTCGAGCTGCGCGCCGAGCATGCCGGCCGCGGCGCTCGACGCCTCGCCGCCGATCCGCCCGCGCTCGAGCACCAGCACGCGCATGGCGCGCTGTGCGAGGCGCCACGCGACGGTGCATCCGATGGCGCCGCCGCCCAGCACGATGGTGTCATACGTTCGACGCATGGGAAATCCTCCTCTCCGGCCGCAGGGCGGAGACGATGCGGGCGGCCGCGGCCCGGGGATCCGGCTGATTGATCACCGCGCCGATGACGGCCACCCCGTGGCAACCCGTCGCCAGGACGGCGGCGACGTTCGCGGG
>NZ_JAIMAV010000118.1 GCF_023511815.1 Alicyclobacillus sp. | reverse complement strand
AAGCGCCCGCGGGATCCGTTGTCGCGCGCGGTCGCGCCCGTGGACGAGTGGACCTTCGTCTTTCTCGTCCCCTGTCTGAACGAGGGCGCCGTGCTCCGAAACACCCTGCGCGCCATCCGAGATCTGCCCTGGCGCCGGGTGTGGGTCTGGGTGATTGATGACGCGTCCGACGACGACACGCTGGCCATCGTCCGCGAGGTGGCCGGGACAGACCGGCGCGTGCGCTGGATCCATCGGCGGTCTCCCCATGCCCGCAGAGGAAAGGGCGATGCGCTCAACGCCGCCTACCGGCGGGTGGACCGCATCGCAACCCGGTTCGGGGCGGACCCCGCCTCGGTGATCCTCACGGTGCTGGACGCGGATGGCCGGCCCGCCCCCAACCTGCTCCCGGAGGCCGCGGCGGTGTTCTCGGACCGCCGGGTCGGCGCGGCCCAGGCGCGCGTGCGGATCGCCAATCGCGACGGGATCCTGCCGCTGCTCCAAGACGTCGAGTTCGCGGCGGCCGTGGCCGCCATTCAAAACGCGCGGGCGTTCTTTGGCTCGGTGGGCCTCGGCGGCAACGGCCAGTTCACCCGGCTCAGCGCGCTGCGCACACTCGGCCCCACTCCCTGGACGCGCTGCCTGTTGGAGGATTTCGATCTCGGCGTCCGCCTCCTCCTCGCGGGCTGGCACATTCGCTTCCTGCCCGGCGCGCACGTCGCGCAGCAGGGGCTGGTCTCCGTCCGCCGGTTCATCCGCCAGCGCTGCCGGTGGGCGCAGGGCAATCTGCAGTGCCTGCGGCACGTGCGGCCCATTCTGGCCTCGCGCCTGGGCGCCGCAGCCAAGCTGGACCTGCTGTATTTTCTCGCGCAGCCCTGGCTGAACGCCCTCGGATCCATCGTGCAGGCGGGCGCGTGGGGCGTGATCATCGGCACCCTGTGGCGTCTGCCGCGGGCGCGCATCGGATTCGGAGCGGGTTCGCCGGCGCTGGCGATGATTTTTTGGCTGACGCTGACGCTGTTGCCGGGCATCGCGTGGGCGATGCGGTACAGCCGGTTGCCCGGGGAGGGCCGGCCGCGCCGCCTGTGGCGCGTGATTCTGGCGATCCCGTTGTACAATCTGCTGACCATCCCGAGCGTGTGGTGGGCGCTCGCCCGCCATCTGCGGGGCCGCGGCCAGTGGTCGAAGACCGAACGGCTCACGGAGCGCCATGCGGGAATGGATATGTGTGGGGAAGGAGGGTGAGGAGCCCATGGCATTCTATCGGTTTCTCTGCGGTTGCGGCCACGTGGTGACCGCGGCGCCGTGGGAGGAACTGGCTGCGCACTGGCACAACGGCCCTGCCGGTCTGCGGTCGAGGGCCGCGTGCCCGAAATGCGCCGTCCGAACAGCGCACGCCGACGCGACGGCCCTCAGGCCGCTCGAGGGCCCGACGTTTCAGGTGGCGTGGGCGGCGGACCTGCGAAACAGGCATCTGGCCGCCCTCACCCGGCTGATCCGGGGCCTGCCCGAGGGAGAGCGAAAGGCGCTCACCCGCGATCTGACGCGCATGATGAACCGCCATCCCGACGCCGCGTGGTGGATCACCCACCGCGACAACCCGTTTCCGGCATTCGTGCCGGACGCACCGCCGAAGCTGCGCCACTGGGTCATCACCCTGGCGTACGGCGACGCCCCATCCGCCGGCCGCGCCCGTCCGAGGGCCCGCCGGTAGACGCCGGGCAGGCCCCGGGACGCCGACCGCACGCCGGACACATCGCACAAGCTCGACTACCCGGCTGCGCCGGGGTCCCTCTTCGGCTGGAGAACGCCCACGGCGCGCCGGCCGTCGCACGGCCCACCGGTGGGTCACCCCATCAGCGGGCGAGACCCTCGGCGGGCCGGTGGAGCCGCGGCACGCGCCGGGAGATGGCGCACAGAAGCTCGTAGGGGATGGTGCCCGCCAGATGGGCCAGCTCCACCAGCGAACCCTCGTCGTACACGGTCGCGACGTCGCCCTCCCGGACATCCGGAACCCCCGTCGCGTCCACCACCACCTGGTCCATGCACACGCGCCCGGCGATGGGGCAGCGGACCCCTCGGATGTGCACGAAACCGCGATTGGACAGGACCCGCAGCAGGCCATCCGCGTAACCGATGGGCAGGGTGGCGAGCGTGGCCGGCCCGGCCGTCACGTGCGTCCCCCCGTAGCTGACCGGCGTGCCGGCCGGGACGCGCTTGACCTGCGCCACCCGTGCGTACAGGCGAAGCGCCTGCCGAAGGGGTGCGATCGTTTGCATCGCCTGCGCCACCTCCGCCGACGGGTACACCCCGTACAGGCTGATGCCGAGGCGGACCATGTCCAGATGGGCCTCGGGCAGCGTCAGGATGGCCGCCGAGTTGGCCGCGTGCAGGAGGAGCGGCCCCGGCCACAGGGATTTGACCGCGTCGAACAACACCTGGGCGCGGGCCCACTGCGACCGCGCCGGGGCGGCGTCCGCCTCGTCCGCGCGCGCGAAATGGGTGAAGGCCCCGGTTACCGCAATGGCCGCCTCCCCAGGCGGTGTTCCACCGCGCCCGCTCCGGGTATTCTGAGGACGCTCGGCGCCGTCGGCGAAAGCGGGTCCGGTGCCGGCGCCCCCGCTCGCCTCGCCGGCCCTTGGCAGCAGGTCCGCCACCGCCTGGATCTCGCCGACGGTGCGGACGCCGATGCGGCTCATGCCGCTGTCCAACTTCAGATGCACGTGAAGCGGGCGAGGCGGCGGCGTGGTCAAAACGGCGTCGGACAGCTCGCGGGCGTGCTCCACCGACGCGACGGTCAGGGTGACATCGGCCGCCGCGGCGATCCCGGCGTGGCGCGCGGACACGTGGCCGAGCACCAGGATGGGCGCCCGGATGCCCGCTTCACGCAGTTCCACGGCTTCGCCGAGCGTTGCGACACCGAGCCAATCCGCCCCTGCGGCGAGCGCCGCCCGCGCCACGGGGACCGCGCCGTGCCCGTACGCGTCCGCCTTGACGACGGCCATCAGTTTCGGGATGGAACCGGGATGGCCGCAGGCTCCGGCAGATGGGCGCGCGCCACCCCGTGCCTCCGCGCACGCGCGAAGGTGGTTCCGGATGACCTGAACGTTGTGGGTGATGGCGGCGAGATCGACCTCGGCCCAGACATCGCGCCAGCGGGCGCCGGGCGCAAGCAGTGTCTCGGTGGATGGATCCCCGGCCATGATGGGTCCCCCTTTTTCCCGCCCGTTTGTACGGGCGTCCAGTTCCCATCTTGGGCCACCGGCGCACGGGCGTCAACCGTGCTCCTCCCGCCAGCGCACGAACGCCGCCCACAGCCGCCGATTCTCCTGCGGCGTCCGAATGGCCACGCGGACATGCCGTTGGCTCAATCCGCGAAAGGTGTGGCAACGGCGTACGAACATCCCGTCCGCCGCCCAGGAGGCGACGAGCCCCTCGACGTCGAGGCCGTCCAACCATTCAATCAAGAAGAAGTTCACTCCCGGCGGGTGCAACCGCACCCCCGGCGCCTGGCCCCAGGTCTCCCGGACAAACGCCTGCTCCGCCCGCAACCACCGCCAGGTCGCCGTGCGAAACGCCTCGTCCCGGTAGGCCGCCGCGGCCGCCGCCTGCGCCAGATGGTTGACGCTCCACCCGTCTCGATCCCGCTCAACCCGCCGCACCCACCCGGGGTTTGCCACCCCGAATCCGAAGCGAAGGCCCGGGATGCTGTACATCTTTGTGGCGGATCGAACCACGACGACCCGCGGATCGGCCAGCGCCAACGGAATCGCCGTCCAATCCCGCTCGTCCCACCGGAAGTCGAGAAACGACTCGTCCACCATCACCATCGCGCCCGCCGCCACGAAGGGACGCACCAGCCGTTCCACCTGCTCGCGCGTCCAGATGCGCCCGGTCGGGTTGTGTGGGTTGTTGAACACCACCACATCCCCGTCGCGGGGCCACTCCGGCACCGCGCCGTCCGGTTCCTCGGCCCGCCAGCCGGGCGCCATGCCGCCCGTGTTCCCCAGACCGTCCACCCCGAGGGCCGCTCCCCCGCCGCCCTCCGCCCGGATGACCGCGTCCGCCGCCGAAAGCGGCAGGCGGACCACCCGGGCGCCACAGCGGCGGGATGCCGCCTCGTACTCGGCGAACGCCGGATCAAACACAAACACCCGCCGCGGACGAGCCGTGCGCAGCACCAGATCCATCACCTCCGCCGCCCCGTTGCCGCAGAACACCCATTCCGGCCCCGGCAGCTGGAAGGCCTCCGCCAGCACCCGGCGCACCTCGCGTTGCTCCGGATCCGGGTAGTGCCGGATGCCGTCCATCGCCCGGAGAATCGCCTCGCGCACGGTGGCGGGAGGTCCGAGCGGGTTGATGTTGGCGCTGAAATCGACGATGTCCTCCAGCGGCCTTCCGCTCACGCGCACGTACTCGTACACCCGGCCCCCGTGCACCGCCCCGGCGCCCGCCTCCACGTCCGGCTCCCGGGCACCGGCGTCTCGCCACCCCGGGGCCGGTTCAAACCCTGCGCCTGCTCCCCTCACCTCGTCCGCCTCCTCAACCGTGCGTCACCCACAGCCAACCCAGCCATTCCAGCAGTTCGTTCAAGGCGCCGTACAGATCCCCCGTCATGCCGCCGAAGCGGCGTTCCGCCCAGGTGGTGTACGCCGGGACAATCACCAGCGGCAGGCACCAGAGCACGGCGGCCATCCCGGGCCCGATGCCACCCCAGCGCTCCCCCACGGGCGTGAGGACGAGCGTCAATGCGGTGGCGCCGCCCACCGCCCACAACGGGACGCGGCGGGCGAACACCGCGCCCAATCCGCCCGATCCCGCCGGACCCGCCATGGCCATCGCCCAGACCATGCCCATGCGCCCCAGCGCGGGCACCAGCACAAACGCCGCCCAGCCGGCCCCCTCGCCGGCCAGCGCCGTGAAGGCCGCCACCTTCCCGATGAGAAGCAGCATCCCCGCGACGGCCCCGATGGCCCCGACGCGGCTGTCCTTCATGACGGCGATGGCGTCCGCTCCCCGCCGCCGGCTCGCCACCCCGTCGGCGACGTCCATCCAGCCGTCCACGTGCAGCGCGCCGGTGGCGATGGTGTACACGGAGACGGCCGCCACCGCGGCGGCCATCGGATCGACCGCCAGTCCCTCGGCCAATCCGCGCACCACCGCCCACGCGCCGAGTCCCAGCACGGCGCCGACCAGCGGGAAGAAAAGGGCGCTCCGGCGCAGATCGGCCAGGGTCGGCGCCGCCCCGTTGGGTCTTTGCGCGGCCCGCATCCGGATCACCTTGCCCTCCCCCCGCGCATCCGGCGCCCGCTGTGCATCGTCCCGACGGAGTCCCGGCACCGGCACCGGAAGAATGGTGAGGAACCGGAACGCCAACAGCAACGCGCGCACCCCCGCCGTCCACACGCTCAACCGCAACCGCCTCCCTGTCCTCCTCGGTGAGTGGCCGACGGCTCCCGCCGTCCGAATTCCCGCAACGCCGATGGGTCCAGCCCCCGGATCCACACCGCTCCCGGCCCCACACCGACTCCGGCGACACCGGCCCTTCACAGCCTATGCGACGCCGAGCCACGCCAGCCCAGCGAGCAGCAATCCGGTGACCGTGCAGGCCGCGTCCAGCACCGCCACGGCACGCAGGATGTCCCCGGCCTCCAGCGGCCGCAGGGGATCTCCCATGGTGGCCCGGAAGGAGGGCACGCCGTGATACACATTCCATCCGCCCAGCTGCACGCCGAGTCCGCCCGCCATCAGCGCCTCCGGGATGCCCGCGTTCGGCGACGGGTGGCCCCCCGCGTCCCGGCGCATGACGCGCAGGGCCCGCCCGGCCGGGAGGCGGCGAACGGCGAGCGCGATCGCCAGGATGCCCGCGGTCAACCGCGCCGGGATGAAGTTGAGGACGTCGTCCAGGCGCGCCGCACACCAGCCGAACGCCCGGTATCGCTCATCCCGGTGCCCCAGCATCGAGTCGAGGGTGTTTGCGGCGCGGTACATCATCGCCCCCGGCGCCCCCAGCAGGCAGGCGAAGAAAAGGGGGGAGATGACGGCGTCCACCAGGTTCTCC
>NZ_JAIMAV010000117.1 GCF_023511815.1 Alicyclobacillus sp. | reverse complement strand
CGGATGCCCATCCCCAGCCAGAATGGGCACCCAACGGCCGCTGTGCGGAATGGTTCGCGTGGCGGCGGCCCCGGCCAACCGGCCGGGGCCGTCGGTCACAGCACCTGGGCCCGTCCCCGGTACACCAGGCCGCGCTGTGGATCGACCGTGATGAGCGACCCGTCCTCAATCTTGGCGAGCGCCCCCTCCGCCGACACGATGACCGGCTTGCCCAGGTTCAGGCCCACGATGGCCGCGTGGGAGGTGAGGCCTCCTTCCTCCACGATGACCGCTGCCGCGCGCTCCATCGCGGGGACCAGGTCCGCGTCGGTGCTGGAGGTCACGAGGATGCTGCCCTCCTGGGTGCGGGCCAGGATGTCCGCCGTGCTGCGGGAGACCACCGCCCGGCCGCTGACCGCGCGCTGGCCGATGCCGATGCCCTGCGCCAACACCTCGCCGATGGTGTGGACCTTGATGAGGTTCGTCGTCCCGCGCTGCCCCACCGGCACGCCGGCGATGATCAGCACCAGATCCCCGTGTTGGACCAATCCCGCGTCCAGCGCCCCGTCGACCGCCGTCTCCAGCACCTCGTCGGTCGTCGTCGCCTCCCGCACCACCACCGGGTAGACGCCCCAGGTGACCGTCAACCGCCGGGCCACCTCCTGTCGCGGCGTCGCCGCGACGATGGGGGCCGCCGGGCGGTGCTTGGCCATCATGCGGGCGCTGTAGCCCGAGGTCGTCGCCGTGAGGATGGCCTTGACGCCGAGATCCGCCGCCATGGTCTGCGCCGCGTGACCGATGACGTCCGTGATGGCCCGCTCGACCCCCGTCTTGTGGCGGCCCGCCACCTCGTGTTCGATGAGCGCGCGCTCCGCCCGCTCCGCGATCTGGGCCATGGTTCGAACCGCCTCCAGCGGGTAGCGGCCCGCTGCCGTCTCGCCGCTGAGCATGATGGCGTCCGTGCCGTCGAAGATGGCGTTGGCGACGTCGCTCGCCTCCGCGCGCGTGGGGCGCGGATTGCGTTGCATCGAATCGAGCATCTGCGTCGCCGTGATCACCGGCTTGCCGGCCGCGTTGCACATCGCGATCATCCGCTTCTGCGCCAACGGCACCTCCTCCGTCGGGACCTCCACGCCGAGATCGCCGCGGGCCACCATGATGCCATCCGCCACCTCGACAATCTCCGCGAGGCGGTCCAACCCCTCCTGGGTCTCAATCTTCGCGATGATGTCCGCGTGGTAGTCCTGCTCCTCCAGCAGCCGGCGGACCTCCAGCACATCGGCCGCCTTGCGCACGAACGACGCCGCGATGAAATCCACGCCCTGCTCGATGCCAAACCGGATGTCCGCCGCGTCCTTCTCGGTCACGCCCGGGATGCGCAACGTGACGCCGGGGACGTTAATCCCTTTTCGATCCCGCAGGACCCCGCCGTTGGTCACCCGGCACACGATGTCCCGGCCCTCCACGCGCTCGACCACGAGTCCAATCAGGCCGTCGTCAATCCGGATGGGCGCCCCCGGATACACGTCCTCCACCAAACCCTCGTAGGAGATGGACACCCGTTCGGCGGTGCCGTATTCCAGCGGATCGACCGTCAGGACAATCGTCGCCCCGTCCCGCAGCTCCGCCTGGCCCCCCTCAATCTTGCCGGTTCGAATCTTGGGCCCCTTGATGTCGAGCATGATGCCGACGTGTTTGCCCACCCGGCGCGCCGCCTCGCGGATGCGGTCAATCCGCAGCTTGTGTTCGTCGTACGACCCGTGGGAAAAGTTCAGCCGCGCGACATCCATCCCGGCCCGGATGAGCGCCTCCAGCATCTCCGGGGATTCGCTCGCCGGCCCGATGGTGCAGACAATCTTCGTCCTGCGCATATCCTTCCACCCTTCATCAAATCGACAGCATGTTGACCAACTCGTACAGGTGCATGTCCGGCTGCCGCGGTGTGCTGAACACCTCGTCGAAATCCACCGCCACCAGCTCGCCGCGCTGTGTCGCCGCCATTTTACCGCTGGCCCCCTGGCGCAGCAAATCCACCGCGTACGCGCCGAGCTGGCTGGCCAGCACCCGATCCCGGGCCGAGGGCGCCCCGCCGCGCTGGATGTGGCCGAGCACCGTGACGCGCACCTCGAATCCGGTGTGCGTCGCCAGGTGCCTGCCGATCTCCATGCCGCTGCCCGCCCCCTCGGCGACGAGGATGATGGAGTGTTTTTTGCCGCGGGCCACACCGCGCTCCAGGCGCCGGATCACCTCGTCGAGCGAAAAGGGCGCCTCCGGAATGAGCACCGACTCGGCCCCGCCCGCCAGCGCCACGTGCAGGGCGATGTCCCCGGCGTTGCGGCCCATCACCTCGACCACGTAGGTGCGCTCGTGGGAGGTGGCGGTGTCGCGGATCTTGTCGATAGCCTCGATGGCGGTGTTGACAGCGGTGTCAAACCCGATGGTCGCGTCGCAGCACGGGATGTCGTTGTCGATGGTCCCGGGAATGCCGATGGTCGGCATCCCGAGCTCGGCCAGCCGCTTGGCGCCGCGAAACGACCCGTCCCCGCCGATGACCACGAGCCCGTCCACGCCGTGCCGGCGCAGGATCTCATACCCCTGCCGCTGCCCGTCCGGCGATTTGAACGCCTCGCAGCGCGCCGTGTACAGGACCGTCCCTCCGCGCTGGATCACGTCCGCCACGGACCCCAGCGTCATCGGCATCAGTTCCTCGTGCAACAGGCCGCTGTACCCGCGCTGGATGCCGACGACCTCCAACCCGTGGAAGATGGCCGTGCGCACCACCGCGCGCACGGCGGCATTCATGCCGGGCGCATCGCCCCCGCTGGTCAACACGCCGATCCGCTTCATCCACGCTCCCTCCCCAATCTCGCATGGCCTCCCGTACAGTGTGCGCCAATTTTGCCATGGTGTCTCTTACCGCCGGAACAAGGCCCCCCGCATCCCGGGCGCCGCGGCCCGGTCGGAGGCCATCTCTCGTCCCGCATGGACATTTTTTGTCCCACTTAAACAAGAAGGGGTGCCCGCCCCCATGTCCGTCCGGCGGGCACCAGGTCATTCACCGTTCCGCAAAACTTCCCATAGCCCTGTACTTATCGTACCGCGCCTGCAGGAGTTCGGCAATAGGGAGCGCGGACAGACTTTCCAGCGCCTCGACAGCCTTTCGCTTGACGCGGGCGATCATCTCCGCCGGGTCCTTCTGCGCCCCGCCCATCGGCTCCGGGATGATCTCGTCGGCGATCCCGAGCTCCATCAGATCCGGCGCCGTGATGCGCATGGTCTCGGCGGCGCGGGATGCCTGGGTGGCATCGCGCCACAGGATGGCCGCGGCCGATTCCGGCGCGATCACGGAGTACCACGCGTACTCCAGCACGTACACGCGGTCCGTCACGCCGAGGCCGAGCGCGCCGCCGCTGCCGCCCTCGCCGGTGACGAAACACACGGTCGGCGTCCTCAATCCCGCCATCTCGCGCAGGTTGCGGGCGATGGCCTCGCTCTGCCCGCGCTCCTCCCCGCCCATCCCGGGATACGCGCCGGCCGTGTCGATGAACAGAACCACCGGACGGTGGAACTTCTCCGCCTGCTTCATCAGCCGCAGCGCTTTGCGATACCCCTCCGGATGCGCCATGCCGAAGTTGCGGTGGATGTTCTCCTTCGTGTCGCGGCCCTTCTGCGTTCCGATGACCGTCACCGGCCGGCCCTCGAGCAGGCCGATGCCGCCGACGATGGCCGGATCGTCTCGGAAATTGCGATCCCCGTGCAGCTCGATGAAATCCGTCAGAATGCCGCGGATGTAATCGAGGGTCGTCGGGCGCCCGGGCTGGCGCGCCAGCTGAACCCGTTGCCAGGCGGACAACCCCTGGTACACGTTGCGGGTCAGCTCCGCCAGCCGGTCCTCCAGCTTGGCGACCTCCGCCGTCAGGTCAATCCCGGTCGTCTCCATGAGCGTCCGCAGTTCGTCGACCTTCTGCCGCAGCTCCAGGATGGGCCGCTCGAACTCCAGCTCATTCGGCATGCGCCCACCCCCCGACCGCGTGGATGCGCAGGATGGCCGCCAGGGTCTCGCGCATCTGTTTGCGGTCGACCACCCGGTCCACCATCCCGTGCTTCAGGTTGAACTCGGCGGTCTGAAAATCGTCCGGCAGCTTCTGCCGGATGGTCTGTTCAATCACCCGCCGTCCCGCGAAGCCGAACAACGCGCCCGGTTCCGCGAGGATGATGTCGCCGAGACTGGCGAAACTGGCGCTCACCCCGCCCGTCGTCGGGTGGGTGATCACCGACACGAACAGCACGCCCTTCTCGTCCAGTCGCTGCAGCGCGGCGCTGGTTTTGGCCATCTGCATCAGGGACAGGATGCCCTCCTGCATCCGGGCGCCGCCGGACGCGGTGAACAGGAGCAGCGGATACCGCTTCTGCGCGGCGCGCTCCATCGCGCGCGTCAGCTTCTCCCCCATCGCCGATCCCATGCTGCCCATGATGAAGCGGCTGTCCATCACCCCGATGACCACCGGGTGTCCGTCGAGCGTCCCCTCGCCCGTGACCGCGCCCTCCAACAGACCGGTCTGCTCCTGCGCCTTCCGCAATTTTTCCGGATAGCCGGGGAAGGAAAGCGGATCGACCGAGGTGAGGCCGGCGTCGTATTCGAAGAAGCTGTCGGAATCCAGCGTGATGTCGATCCGCGTTCTCGCATCCACGGGAAAATGGTGGCCGCACTGGGGACAGGTGTAGACGTGCTTCTGCAATTCCTTTGAGATCAACAGCGCGCCACAGGATTGGCACTTGTTGACCAGACCCTGCGGAATGTTGTCCTTGGGCGCCGCGGCCGGCACCTTGACAGGCGCCGCCATCCGCTCCTCCGCCGTCTGGCCGGCGATGGTCGCGTACTGGCGCTTCTTATGAAAGAGGTCCTTGAGCACCTTGTCACCTCTTCGTCATTCGTACGACGAGTGCAGCACCTCGTTCAGGACTTCCTGAACCTCGTCCAATTCGCTCTCGGGGATGAGGATCTCGTACTGCTGTCTGGACAGGTTCGTCTTTCGAACCTTCACCAAAAAACCCTCGTCCGCCAGCCGGCGTTGAATCTGCTCCGCCTGCTTGTCCGACTGCGCGATGTAGATGACGGTCCACATGGCGGTGATTCTCCCCTGTCCGGAGCCGCGGCCCGCCGGGCTCAAGCAGGCCACCCGGATCACAGATATGATGATGCGTCGAGTATGATTCTATCACAGCGAAAGGAGGGCTCACAAACCGCGGGGGATGCGCCCCGTCGAGCCTTCCCGCGCCGGGCCGGCGGACGCCGCGGGTTTGGGGCAACAGACGGGGTGCCGGATGACGCGGGGATCGCATCCGGCACCCCTGGGGATACCGCCAACCATCGTTTGAACACCGCCCCTGAACATCGCCCCGCCGTCGACAGGGCCCCTGCGACGTCAGCGAATGCTCGCCATTTTGCGCGTCCGTTCGGCCACCTCGGCCGGGTCCACCTGAACGCGGGCGACGCCGCCCTCCAGAGCCGCCCGGGCCACCGCCGCGGCGACGGCCGGGGCGACCCGGGGATCGAACGCCTTGGGAATGACGTAGTCCGGCCGCAGCTCCCCGTCGCTCACCAGGTCCGCGATGGCGTGCGCCGCGGCCATCTTCATCTCCTCCGTGATGTGCTTGGCCCGCGTGTCGAGCGCGCCGCGGAACAGCCCCGGGAAGGCGAGGACGTTGTTGATCTGGTTCGGATAATCGCTGCGACCCGTCCCGACGACGCGCGCACCGAGCGCCAGCGCCTCCTCCGGATGGATCTCCGGAACCGGGTTGGCCATCGCGAAGATCACCGGGTCCTGGTTCATGGTGCGCACCATCTCCCCGGTGAGGGCGCCGGCCACCGAGACGCCGATGAACACGTCCGCCCCCTGGATCACGTCGGCCAACGACCCCCGTTTCCCCTCCGGGTTGGTGTTCTCGGCCACCAGCCGCTTGACCTCATTCATCCCGACGGTGCGGCCACGGTAAATGGCGCCCTTGGTGTCGCACAGGATGATGTGGCGCACCCCCGCCGAGAGCAGCAGTTTCACCGTCGCGATGCCGGCCGCCCCCGCCCCGTTGATCACCACCCGGATGTCCTGCAGCCGTTTGCCGACCACCTTCAGGGCGTTGATGAGGCCCGCCAGCGTGACAATGGCGGTGCCGTGTTGGTCGTCGTGGAAGATGGGGATGTCCGTCTCCCGTTTCAGGCGCTCCTCAATCTCAAAGCACGCGGGCGCCGCGATGTCCTCCAGATTGACGCCGCCGAACTGGGGCTCGAGCATCTTCACCGCACGCACCAGCTCGTCGATGTCCTCCGTGTCCAGGCAGATGGGGAACGCGTCCACCCCCGCGAACGCCTTGAACAGGACCGCCTTGCCCTCCATCACCGGCAGGGCCGCCGCCGCGCCGATGTTCCCGAGCCCCAACACCGCCGTCCCGTTGGTC
>NZ_JAIMAV010000116.1 GCF_023511815.1 Alicyclobacillus sp. | reverse complement strand
GTGACCACGACATCACTTGGGAGAATTCCATAGAACATGGTAGCGAAAGTCGACAACGCTTACAATTCCCCAAAGCCTTGTTATCTCATTGGAATGGTATTAAAATGACCACATCCAATCTCCGAAGGAGGTGGCCGTCATGGCGACGCCGGAAGCACGCATTGTCGATTTGGACTCCCGGCCGTCCATTCTGCAGGCGGATCGTCCGCAGGCGATGCAGCGGCTGTGGGTGTGGCTCTCGGTCCTCATCTTTGTGTTTGGTTTCTTTTATCTCAATCAGGCGGTGTCGTTTGACAACGCGCTCCTGTTCCTTGTCGCCGGAGTGCTGGGTGTGGCCCTTTACCACGCGCACTTCGGGTTCACCAGTTCCTTTCGGCACTTGATTGTCAGCGGCCGTGGGGTGGGGATTCGCGCGCAGATGATCGCGTTTGCGCTGACGAATGTGCTGTTTCTGCCGGTGCTGCAAAGCGGGCACGTGCTCGGTCACGCGGTGAAGGCGAACGTGTACCCCGTGGGCCTGTCGGTCCTGGTCGGTTCCATCCTGTTTGGTGTCGGGATGCAGCTCGGGGACGGCTGCGCCTCGGGGACACTGTACCACACCGGGGGTGGGGATGTTCGAGGGATTCTGACCCTCGTTGGGTTTGTCGTGGGTTCGGTCATCGGGTCGGCGCACTACGCCTGGTGGATGAAGACCCCGAACATCGGTCCGGTCTCGTTCGTTCAGACTCTGGGACCTGTGGGAGGCCTTCTCACCAGCCTGGTGCTGATGGCCGTCGTGTTCGCGGTGGTGTGGCTGATTGAGAAGCGGCGCAACGGCCGCGTGGAGCCCCTGTTCGGGCACGGAGGTTTCCAATGGGCACAGGTGATCCGCGGTCCGTGGAGCTGGGTGGCGGGGGGCGTGGTGCTCGCCGTCGGCAACTTCATCTTGCTTCTCGTATCCGGAAAACCGTGGGGGGTCACCTCCGCCTTCGCGCTGTGGGGCGCGAAAATCGCACAGGGACTCGGGATCCAGGTGCAACAGTGGGGATACTGGCAGACGGCGGCCAATGCCCACGCGCTGCATCAGAGTGTCCTGACGAACCTGGAGACCACGGACGACATCGCGATCATGCTCGGAGCGCTCCTCGCGGCGGCGTTGGCCGGGAAGCTGCCACAGCGGTACTTCCGAGGCATCCCGGCTCGGATGGTGATTGGCCTGTTGGTGGGTGGCATCCTGATGGGCTACGGGGCGCGCATCGCCTTCGGGTGCAACATCGGGGCGTATTTCTCGGGCATCGCGTCGTTCAGCCTGCACGGCTGGGAGTGGTTCCTCGGCGCCCTCATCGGCAGCGCCATCGGGGTTCGGCTGCGGCCTGTGTGCAGTCTGCGCAACCGGTGATGGGGTTTGGGGCCGGCGCCGTTACGTCGGAGGGCGCACCGGGCGCTGGGTCAACGCTCAACCAAAGATGCAAGTGAATCAAAGTCAATGAAATGGATGAGGGGCCCGCACTGCCGGGCCCCTTGCGATTCAGTGAAACAGGCTCGCGATGTTGCCGAGCGACGAGATGCCGGCGTATGCCGTGGCGATGAGGGCGATGATGCCGAACACGTACAGCCACACGGGGTGCCGGTAGTCCTCGCCCATGATGCGCCGGTTGGCCGCCGCGATGAGCATGGTCAGCAGTGTCAGCGGCAGAATCAGGCCGTTGAGCGACCCGACCAGCACCAGGACTTTGACCGGTTGGCCATACAACACGAACACCAACGTCGAGAACGTGATGAATCCGATGATGGTCGCCGCCTGGTGGTCGCGGAACCAGGTGCCGAAGCCGCGCAGGAACGAGGCGCTGGTGTACGCCGCGCCGACGACTGAGGTGATGGCTGCACACCAGAGCACCAGCCCGAAAAACTTGTATCCGATGTTGCCGAGGGCGTACTGGAATGCCGAGGCGGGCGGGTTGCTCTTGGCGAGCGTGTGGCCGGCCGCGACGACCCCGAGAATGGCGAGAAAGAGAATGACGCGCATCAGCCCGGTGATCAGAACACCAGACAGGGATGCCTTCGCGATACGCCCGAGGTTCTCCTTGCCCGTGATTCCGGCGTCCACCAGCCGGTGTCCACCCGCAAACGTGATGTACCCGCCCACCGTGCCGCCGATCAACGTGATCATCGGCATCATCAGGGCGTTGTATCCCACGCTGGGGGCGACGCTGGCGGCGAGCGCCCGGCCGACCGGCGGGTGGGAGGTCAACATCACATAAAGGACCACCAGGATCATCAGGCCGCCGAGGATCTGGGCAAAGCGGTCCATGATGGGCCCCGCGTTGCGGGACAGGAAGATGAGAATGCCGATGATGCCGGAGACCACCGCCATCCATTTCACGTTCAGCCCGAACAGGACATTGAGACCCAGGCCCGCGCCGGCGATGTTGCCGATATTAAAGGCCAGTCCACCGATGACGATGAGCACCGCGATCACGGATCCGAGTCCGGGCAACACCCGGTTGCCGATGTCCTGGCCGCGCAGACCGGTGTATCCGATGACGCGCCACGTGTTCATTTGGGCGCCGATGTCGAGCACGATGGACGCCAGGATGGCAAACGCGAAATCGGCCTTGAACTGCTGCGTGAACACCGCGGTCTGGGTCAGAAATCCCGGGCCGATGGCCGACGTCGCCATGATGAAGGCCGCGCCGATGAGCGCGGACAGGCCGGTCCGTTTGGTCGCCGTGGTGCCCACGTTCACCCACTCGCTCACGGAAATCGCTCCTTTCTTTCCCCTTTGATTGTGCATTCACAATGCATAGAACATACACTTGCATCCGGTGAGGCGTCAACGCCAACTGTCCGGAATGCTTACATGCCGAAATCTGGGTCACCAGAATCCAAGCGGAAACCGATTTCCTATGATAATCTTGTGGACAAAGGGATTGCACCAGTACGGCAACCGCGAGGGAGTCGTGAGGGTGTGCCCGGGAGGAGGGATGGGTGTGAATCCTGCGCATCTGACACCATCCGAGATGCGGGAGCGAATTCGCAGCGGGGCGTGGACTGGTCCGACGGCGGGGGCCGCCACCGGCTACACCCAGGCCAATTTGGCGATTCTCCCCAGGGATCTGGCGTTTGAATTTCTGCTGTTCTGCCAGCGGAATCCGAAACCGTGCCCGGTGCTCGACGTGACGGAACCGGGTTCGCCCGTGCCGAAGCTGGTGGCACCGACCGCCGACCTTCGGACCGACGTGCCCAAATACCGTGTGTACCGCAACGGTGAGTTGGTCGAAGAGACCACCGATATCCGACCCTGGTGGTCGGATGACCTGGTGGCGTTTTTGCTCGGTTGCAGCTTCACATTTGAACGGGCCCTGATGGACAACGGCGTGCCCGTCCGGCACATCGAAGAAAACTGCAATGTGCCGATGTACAAAACGAACATCCCCTGCACCCCGGCAGGCCGCTTTTCTGGTCCCATGGTGGTGAGCATGCGGCCCATTCCGCAGGGGCAGGTGGTGCGGGCGGTGCAGGTGACATCCCGCTTCCCCGCGGTGCACGGGGCACCTGTGCACATCGGCGATCCCGAGGCCATCGGAATCCGGGATCTGGCGAAGCCGGATTTCGGCGATCCGGTGCCCGTGCGGCCGGGAGAGGTGCCGGTGTTCTGGGCGTGCGGTGTGACGCCGCAGGCGGTGGCGATGCACGTGAAGCCGGCCCTCATGATCACGCACGCCCCGGGTCACATGTTCATCACCGACGTGCGCGACGAACAGTTCGGGGTCCTGTGATGGGGCGGTAATGGGATGGGGCACTCGTCACACGGAGGCGCACCGGGGCCGAGGGCTTCCATGAGAGCAGCCGGGGTGTCACGGGGAACGCCGGAATGAAAGGCGGGCCGCCCTCCCAAACGGATGGCGGCCCGCCCCCGGTCTTGGGGTTCAGGTGGACGTCTTGAGGATCTCGTGATCCACCCAGCGCGCTCCGTTGAGCTCGCTGATGACGTTGACCGCGACGCGGGCGCCGTCACCGGCGGTGATGATGGTGTGAACACTGGTTCCCGCCACCGTGCCCGCCGCCCAGATGCCCGGGATGTTCGTGCGGCCGTCGGCATCGACGACGATCACGGTCTTGATGCGCGGCTCCGTGGCCGGCTTGGTGTCGAGGCCCACCTGCTCCGCCAGGTCGGTCCACAGGCCGGTCGCGAAAATGACGTGCCGCGCCTCGAACCGGCTGCCGTCGGTCACGAGGGCAAAGCCTTCCTGCAACCGTTCGATGTGCGTGACCTTGGCCTGCACGATGGTCGCGCCAAACCGATGGGCCTGCCGCTTGCCCTGGTCCACCAGGTCGGGGCCCGCGATTCGGTCAATTCCGTAGTGGTTCTCAATCCACGCCTTTCGCGTCACGCTCTGGTCACTGTCGAACATGACCGTCTTCTTGCCCGCACGGGCCGCGAAGATCGCGGCACTCGCGCCCGCGGGACCGGCGCCGATGATGGCGATGTCGTACATCGTCTCCCACTCCTTTCTCCGTCCAACGCCTCTATTCTGCACCACTTGTGCCGTGGTTTCCACTTCTCCGGAATCCCTCTCCACACGGGCCATCCTTTGGTATAGGATAGAATCGACAGAATCCGACGCAATCCGAATTCATGGCGTGCACCGGAGGGTGGACAAGCGTGGCAGAGGAGCGCATACAGCAGACAGACTCGCGTGAGAGATTTTCACTGAGTGTCCGCAGCAAGATGATCCTGGTGACGGTGGTGAGCCTCCTCGTCAGCCTCCCCGTCTCCTCGGCCATCAATAACGAGGTGCGCCGACTGATGCCTTCGGCGAAGTTCGGTGTTTACATCAACGCCGCCATCAGTCTCGTGGTCAGCACGGTTCTCATCGCAATCTGCGTGCAGTTCGTCGTGATCCGGCCCCTGCGGCGGGTGATGGAAGGACTGCAACGGGTCTCCGCAGGGGATCTGCGCACGCGCATCGAGGTGAGGTCGTACGACGAGATCGGCCGTTGCGGCATTGAGGTCAACCGGGCGGTGAAGGGTCTGCGGACGCTGGTTGGGGAGATCCAGGAATCGGCCCAGCAACTGCTCGCCGCGGCGGAGGAGTTGAGTGCGAGCGCGGGGGAGAACACACGAGCGGTGGAACAGGTGGCCGTCACTGTCCAGCAGGCGGCCGCGGGCACGGAACGCCAGCTCGGCCACGTGGAGGAGACCTCTCAAGGATTCACCGACATTGCCGCGCGCATCCGGGCGGCGACCGGCCATTTCGAACAGGTGGCGGGTCTCGCCGGGTCGGCCGCCCAGGCGGCGCAGCAGGGCGGCGACGCGATGCGCGAGATCGCCACACAGATGCAGGCCGTCGCGCGGTCGGTGGAGGGGTTGTCCGAGCGCATGCAAACGCTCGGACAGCGTTCGGAGCAGATTGGGTTGATTGCGGAGGCCATCCGCGAAATCGCTGCGCAGACCAACCTGCTCGCCCTCAACGCAGCCATCGAAGCGGCGCGCGCCGGCGAACAGGGCCGCGGATTCGCGGTGGTGGCGGGCGAGATTCGAAAGCTGGCGGAGGAATCGGCGCAGTCCGCCGAGAAGGTGCAGCGGTTCGTCGAGATGGTGCAGGGGGAGACCCGGCAGGCCATCGACTCCGCCACGGCGTCGGCGACGGAGGTGGAGCGCGGCTTGGCCACCGTGGAGCGGGCGGCCGCGTCCTTCTCCGCCATCGAGACCACCGTCACCTCCGTCGCGGCCGACATGCAGGAGGTGACCTCCACGGTCGAGGAGATCTCCCGCCGGACGGACGTCCTCCAGGAGGCCTTGCGAGCCGTCTCGGAGGTGGCCGGTCAGACCGCGGCCGGGATGCAGACGGTGGCGGCCACCGCCCAGGAGCAGCTGGCGTCGATGGAGGAGATTGCCTCTTCCAGCGAGGTCCTGGCGAAGACCGCGGAGGGGCTGCAGGCGTCCGTGGCGAGATTCCAGATTGCTTGACGAGGACTTGGAGGAGGGACCCCGGATGTATGAAGTCCCGTGCTGCCGGGTGTGCAAGGTGCCGCTCTCCGTGGTGGAGCAGCACATCCATGAGTATCTGCGCCCCGTGACGACGGGGGGGAAACCGGGCCGGCCGAAGAAGGTCGGGTACCGACACGTCGTCAACGAGGTCCTCAAGTGTGACGAGTGCGGCCGGCTGTTCGCCATCAAACGGGATGCGGAAAAACGCATTGTGCGCGGCCGGCAGTTGAGGCGCGCCACCTAGGGTTGCCGTTGGGCAGAGGCGGGCGCTCGTCGGGTGGCGAAGGAACGCCGTTTCGCCCTTGCGCCAAGGGCCCTCCTTTGGCGGGGGCAGGCCTCACCGAAGGAGGGCTTGAAAGGACGGATCGGCGCGCACGGGATTGAAATCCGGTTCCGTGCGCGCTTCGATTTTGCAGGCCGAATCGCGCGCGATGGCTCGGCGCAGGTACTGCACCGCGTTCACGGAGTCGCCACGGCGGCCGTAGATGCTGGCGATCCCGTAGTCGCACCAGGCGACCCACCAGGCGCCACCACCCGATCGCTCGGCGTCCAGGTACGCCTGAATGGCGGCATCGTACTGACCG
>NZ_JAIMAV010000115.1 GCF_023511815.1 Alicyclobacillus sp. | reverse complement strand
GGTACATCATCGCCCCCGGCGCCCCCAGCAGGCAGGCGAAGAAAAGGGGGGAGATGACGGCGTCCACCAGGTTCTCCGCCACCGTCTCCACCGCCGCCCGCACCACCTCCGGCTCCGGCAGCCCCGCCGTGTCGCGGCCCACGTACCGCCCCACCTCGCGGCGCGCCGCCTCCAACCCCTCTTCCCGCAGCCGGCGGTGCACCGCGCGGCCCGCGTCCCGGAGCCCCTTCCAGGCCACCGTCGTCGCGGTCAGCGCCACGTTGAGGGAGGCCGCCAACAGCGGCGACACCCGCCCGGCCAGCCACAGGATGGCAAGCGTCAGTCCGCCCGCCCACAGGAGGGTGGTCAGCACCACCACCCCGCCGAGGACGCGCCGCACCGCCTCGGGTTTCTCCCGCCGGTTCCACCGCCGCTCCAGCGCCCCAATCCACCGGCCCATCGCCACCACCGGGTGCGGGAGCCAGGCGGGATCGCCCATCACGCGGTCGAGCGCCAGCGCGGCGGCCGCGGTGAGAAACCCGTTCACCGCGCGCACGCCTCCCGTCGAGTCGCAGGCCCGTCCGCATCCTCGCCGGGTTCGGACGCGATCCCGCCGGGACCCGGCACCTCCATCGATCCGCAGGCCTCGGCCTCCCGAGGCCCCTGACGCCAGAGATCCTCCACCGAGGCGGCGAAGCGCCGCAGGTCCACCGGGATCCCCGCGACCACCCACACCACCCGGCCCGCGCGCCGGGCCACGGCCTGATTGAGCAGGCCCAGCCAATCCCGGTAGCGGCGCGTCTCCCGGGTCGCCGGCACGATGCCAAGCCCCGCCTCCGTGCTCACGGCGATCACCGGGCCGCGCACCGCCGCCAACGCGGCGGCCAACTGCGCCACCCGCGCGTCCAGGGCGGCGTCGTCGCAGGACTCCAGCCACATCCAGTTGTTCAGGAGAAGCGACAGGCAGTCGAGCACCACCACCGCCGAACCCTCGTCCTTCCCCGCCGCACCGACCCCTCGTTGCTCGCTCGCCGTGTGGTCCTCCGCTGCCCGGCCCCCTCGTTCCCCGTTCGTCATGCGGGCATCCTGCGCCCGGGCGCCGCGCGCCTCCAGCCACTCCGCGACGCGAAGCGGCTCTTCCACCGTCCGCCACGTACACGGGCGCCGCGCGCGGTGTTGGCGGATGCGCTCGGCCATCTCCTCGTCCGTCGCCTGCCCCGTCGCCAGGTACACCACCGGAAGTCCCAGACGATTGGACCAGCTGTCCGCCCACGCCTCCGCCACCCGGCTCTTGCCGCTGCGGGCGCCGCCGAGGATGAGGACCAGGTCGTCCTTCACCGCCTCGGTCCTCCCCGCCGTCCCGCCCGCACACCCACCGACCTCACCGCCATGCCCGCCGCCCACGCCCATGCGCGCGCCGACCTCATCGCCATGCCTGCCGCCCACATCCGCGCGCCCGCCCGTCTCATCCCCACGCCGGATCGTCCCGCCCGCCCGGCTGTCGATCCCGTTCACGGCCGAAACACCTCGCGGCTGTTGCGGTACTCCACATCGTGCTGGCCGTCGCGCGCGTTGACCGCCCGCGCCAGGACGAACAACAGGTCCGAGAGCCGGTTGAGAAAGCGCAGCGCGGGCATGTGAATCTCCTCCACCTGCATCAGACGCACCACCCGCCGTTCCGCCCGCCGCACCACCGTGCAGGCCACGTGCAGATACGCCGCCCCAGGACTGCCGCCGCGCAGCACGAACCGGCGGACCGCCTCCGCCTGGTCCTTGTACTGGTCAATCCACGGCTCCAGCTTCGCGGCCGCGTCCTCCGGGGTCCGGAAGACGTATTTGTCCGTGCGGGCGGCGGCCAGATCCGCCCCCACGTCCCACAGGGTCTGCTGCACCTCCAGCAAAAGGTCGGCCACGTCCCGGTGACCCGCCGCTTCCAGATGCGCCACCGCGAGGCCGATGAACGCCCCGGCCTCATCCACCGCGCCGTACGCCTCCACGCGGACATCGTCCTTGTACCGCCGGACCCCGCCGATGAGGCCCGTCTTCCCCTGGTCTCCGCCGCGGGTGTAGATGCGCATTCAGATCTCCCCCTTTCCCCAGGCGTCGAAGAACACCACGCTCGACAGCGGCAACCGCTCCCGCCACCCGGCCCGCTGCAGTCCCGGTTCATCCGGAAAGTGCGGCGGATAGCCGATGCACAACAGCGCGATGGGATTCACCGTCTCCGGGATCCCGAGAATTCGCCGCACATCCGGCTTCTCGTAGAAGCTGACCCAGCCGAGGCCGAGCCCCTCCGAGCGGGCGGCGAGCCACATGTTTTGAATGGCGCAGGACGCCGACATCAAATCCGTCTCCGGAATGGTGTTGCGGCCGAGGACATGGGGGCCGCCGCGGGATGAATCCAGCGTCACGCACACCGTCACCGGCGCCTCGAGCAGCCCCTCCACCTTCAGTCGCAGATAGTGCTGCCGCCGGACGCCCTCGTAGTTCTGCGCCGCCCGCAACCGCTCCCGCTCCGCCACCTGCTGAAGCTGTTTTCGTCTCCCGCGATCGCGCACCACGATGAAATTCCACGGCTGCATGAACCCGACGGACGGCGCGCGGTGCCCGGCTTCGAGGATGCGCCAGAGCACCGCGTCCGGCACCGGGTCCGGCAGGAAGACGCGGATGTCGCGCCGCGTGTGAATGGCCTTGTACACCGCCGCCCGCTCCGCCGGCGTGAATTCCGTCCCGCCCGGAGTGAATCCCGCTCGCCCAGCCGGCCGCGGGCCATCCGGCTCGGCGCCGCGCGCCGGCACGGGCGCCCGCGGCTCTCCGGCATCGGCGCCGGACGCCGGTTCGTCCTCCGCCCGTCCCTGCCGAACCTCCCCGCCCGGCCGCGTCACGCGGGCGTCGGAAAACGTCGCGGTCTCCGCCAGCACGCGGCAGGCGAGCCGGACCAGGGGCCACGCCAAAAGCGCCCCGCTGCCCTCGCCGAGGCGAAGACCCAGTTGCAGGAGCGGATCGATCCCGAGGTCGTCGAGCAACCCACGATGCCCCGGCTCCGCCGAAACGTGCGAGGCGAGCAGGACATCGCGCACCGCCGGTTGGACCGCCGCCGCCCACGCGGCCGCCGCGGTGGTGATGAACCCGTCGAGGAGCACCGGCACCCCCGCCTCGCACGCCGCCAGACAGACCCCCGCCATGGCGGCCAGCTCCAGGCCGCCGAGACGGGCCATAACGTCCATCGGGTGGCCGATGTGCGGCCGGTGCAAGGCCAGGGCGCGCTCAATCACCGCGCGTTTCTTCGCGAGCCGCTCCTCGTCAATGCCGGTGCCCCGCCCGACCACCTCGGCGACGGGCCGATCCAACAAATACGCCGCCAGGGCGCTCGCCGCGGTGGTGTTGCCGATGCCCATCTCGCCCAACAGCAGAATGTCCGCGCCGTCGGCCAGGGCCTCCTCCGCCGTCGCGCGGCCGGCCGCCACCGCGGCCTCCGCCTCCGCGCGGGTCATCGCCGGCTCCACCGCCAGGTTGCGGGTGCCGGGCGCCACCCTGCGGACCACCGCGCGCGGGTGGCCGACCGGAACGCGCACACCGACGTCGACCACCGTCAGCCGGACGCCCTCCGCCCGCGCGAGGACGCTGCTGACCGCGCCGCCCATGCAGATGTTGACCGCCATCTGCTCCGTCACCTCGGCCGGATACGCGGAGACCCCTTCGGCGGCGACGCCGTGATCGGCCGCAAACAAAAGCAGATGCGGCCGCTCCAACCGGGGGACCGGCCGCCTTGTGATGCCCGCGATGCGCACCACGAGCGGCTCCAACTGCCCGAGGCTGCCGAGGGGCTTGGTCAGATCGTCCAGCCGCTCCCTCGCTCGCCGCGCCGCCTCCGCCCGGGCCCAGTCGTCCATTGAAGGTGTGTTCACCGCCCCTCGCCTCCCCGTACCGCGCTCGGCATCCTCAACCCTGCGGCGTCCCGTGCCGCGGCGGTCGATCCGCCCGGCGGCCCCAGCCGTCGGTAGATCACGTCCATCCGCAGATGCGCCCGCACCACGTCCGCCAACCGGTCGAGCGCCGCCTCGCGGACGGCGGCCATCTGGGGCGGGGGCGCCGCCGGCTCCGGCAGCCCGAAGCGGGAACGGAGCCGGGCCAGCCACGCGCGCCGAAAGCCGTCGTTGTCGAAGATGCCGTGCAGATACGTGCCCATCACGCGCCCATCCCGGCCGACCGCCCCGTCCAAACCGTCCACGCCATCCGCCCCAGCGACCCCATCCATTCCGGCCACCCCGTCCGCTTCGGCCGGTCCATCCACTCCATCCGCTCCGGCCGCTTCGCCCAACGGTTGCGCGCCGGCCCGCCGCACCCGGGCGAAGGGCGGCACCCCCGGATCCCGGTCCGTGCGGCCCATGTGAATCTCGTAGCCCGCCACGCCAATCCCCGGGAACACCCCCTGAAGCTCGCCCTCCACCAAAAGGGTCCGCTTCTTGGCGGCCATCGTCGTCACCACCGGCAGCCACCCGAGCCCCGCCATCTCCCGGAGATCCGACTCGGCGCCGAGGGGATCCGCAACCCGCCGGCCGAGCATCTGGTACCCGCCGCAGACGCCCACCACGTCGGCACCGCCCGCCAACCGTTCGGCCACCGCCCGGTCCATGCCGGTCTCGCGCAGCCACATCAGGTCCCGCATCGTGAACTTGCTCCCCGGCAGGATCACCGCATGCGCGCCCGCCAGATCCTCGGGACGGCGGCAGAACCAGGCGAAGACCCCGGGTTCGAGAAAGAGCGGATCGAAATCGGTGAAATTCGCGATGTGCGGGAGTTGGACGATGGCCACCCGCACGTCTCCCGGCCGCGGCTCTCGGCGCTCCGGATGCCCTTGCGGCTCGAGCGCCACCGAGTCCTCCGCCTCGATGTTCAAATGGGGGATATAGGGGATCACCCCCAGCACCGGGACTCCGGTGTACGACTCCAGCAGGCGGACGCCGTCCTCGAACAGGGCGGGATCGCCTCGAAATTTATTGATCACGACGCCCATCACCCGCGCCCGCTCCCGTTCGGTCATCAGGTGGAGCGTGCCGACGACGGCCGCGAAGACCCCGCCGCGATCGATGTCGGCCGCGAGGATGACGTCCGCGTCCGCCGCCTCCGCCATGCGCAGGTTGGCGATGTCCCGCGGCTTGAGATTCATCTCCACCGGGCTGCCGGCGCCCTCCATCACCAGGACCTCGTACCGCTGCGCCAGGTACCGGTGGCTCTCGAGCACCGCCGCCCACACCGCCCCCAGTCGATCCCGCAGGTACTCCCGCGCCGAGGTGGTTTCGTACACCCGCCCCTGCAGGACGACCTGCGTCCGGTGGCCCTGCATCGGTTTGAGCAGCACCGGGTTCATGTGCTCGTTCGGGAGGATGCCGCACGCCATCGCCTGCACCGCCTGGGCCCGGCCGATTTCGCGGCCCGACGGGGTCGCGGCCGAGTTGAGCGACATGTTCTGCGCCTTGAACGGTGCCACCCGGTACCCGTCCTGCGCCAGGATGCGGCACAGGGCGGTGCAAAGGACGCTCTTGCCGACATTGGAGGCGGTGCCGAGCACCATCAGGCTTCGGGCCATTCCAGTGCCCCCCTTCGAGCCGCTGAACGACGCGCCCGCCACATCCAGAGGCACACGCCGGCGAACATCGCGGTGATCCCGGCGCCGAGCCAGCCAAGGTCCACCCGCCCAATCCACTCAGCCGCGCCGGACAGGCCGGGGATGTGCGGCCCCAATACCTGCAGCCACTCGGCGGTGCCCACGACGACCGCGGTGAGCACCGACAGGCCGGTGACCACGGCGTTGTAGAGACCTGGCCACGCCGCGTCGCTCGCCCAGGTGTAGGCGCGCAGCATCACCAGGCCGTCCGCGGTGTCGAGAAAACTCATTCCCGCCGCAAAGCACAGCGGCAGGGTGAGCACCAGCCCGACCGGCACACCGCTTCCCGTCGCCTCCGCCGACATGCCGAGGACCGCGACCTCCGTCGCCGTCTCAAACCCGAGCCCAAACAGCAGCCCGATGACAAACAGATCCCGGCTTTGCCGCACCCGCCGGAGCAACCGGCTGAAGAGGCGGGTCATCACGCCGCCCACCGCCGGTGCCTCCGATGCACTGAACGGATGCCCCGGGCGCCCCCGCAAGGCGCGCAGCGCCGATTGCAGCGGCCCCCAGTTGAAAGCCGCCACCAGGTACAGGTACCCGGCGGAAACGCACATCCCGACGGTCCCAAACCCTTGCGCAATCCGTCCGTCCACGGCCACCCGTCCCGCGGAAAAGGCCGCGGCGGCGGTGAGCAAAAACACGACGCTCGAGTGTCCGAGGGAGAACCACAGCCCCGCCGCGGCCGGCTGTTTGCACTCGCCGACCAGCTTGCGGGTGGTGTTGTCAATCGCCGCGATGTGATCCGCGTCCAGCGCGTGGCGCAACCCGAAGGTGTACGCGACCAGGCACAGCGGCACCAGCTCGCGAGCCAGCCCCGCGTCCACCGCCACCCCCGCGATGGCCACCGCCTGCAGCCCCGTCACCGCCGCCAGCACCCTGGTCCCGGACGCGCGCATCCATCGCATCCGGCTCACCTCCGCCCCGCCTCCCGCGCTCGGCGCCACCTGGCACAGGCCGCCACGAACCTTGGCGCCATCCCCGGGTTCGATCCGAAGTGCAGATGCGTATATCCGGCGACGATGGGTCCCTCGGCGTAGCCGTCCACCCCCGCCCCGCGCGATCCCTGAACCCGCCACGCCGCCGCGCGGTCCGGGCGCACCCACTCCGCCACGGAATAGTGAAACTCGTGCCCCCGCGCGCGTTCCCCCGCCGACAGCAGGAACGTCTCCTGCAGCGCCGTCGCCTCGCGGTATCCGAGTGCCGCCAGCCGATCCTGCATCCTCACCCGCGCCGGCACGATCCCGGCCATGGGCCAGGTGCGCCCGGCCCGATCCACCAGGGATTCGCACAGATACATGAAACCGCCGCACTCCGCGAACACGGGCATCCCGTCCGCCACCGCCCGGCGCAGGCTTTCCCGGACCGCCGTCTGGCCGCTCAGGGCCTCGGCGAACTCCTCCGGGAACCCGCCGCCGATGTACACCCCGTCCGCCTCCGGCGGAACCGGCTCGCCCGCGAGCGGCCGGAACCACACCAGCCGGGCGCCGTGCCACACCAGAAGTTCCAGATTCTCCGGATAGTAGAAGTTGAATGCCGCGTCCCGGGCCACCGCGACGCACGCCGACGCGGGCCTCGGCTGACCGCGAAACAGCACCGGCTCCGGCGCCGTCCAATCGTCCGCCTCCCGCGCCAGCGCCAACACCCGGTCCACGTCGATCGCGTCCTCCACCGCATCCGCCAGGCGATGGAACAGCCCGTCCAGCTCCCCCCGCTCAATCGCGGGGATGAGGCCCAGGTGCCGCTCCGGGATCGACAGG
>NZ_JAIMAV010000114.1 GCF_023511815.1 Alicyclobacillus sp. | reverse complement strand
CGCGCGAGATGAAGGGATGGGCGCCGAAGATCCGGGAGATGATCCCGTCGTACGGCGTGCGGCTGGCGGACAACCCGTCCCTCTACCGGGAACTGCACGAGGCGACCGCGCGCACGCTCGGACTGGTCGAGCAGCGGGAGCGGCAGCTGGCCCTGGTGTGATGCCGGATGATCGGCCGTGGGCGGCCTTCCGGGGGCGTTTGAGAGGGCGGTGTCCCGGTGACGGGACGGATCGAACCGTCCCTGAGCGCTCGGCCGCGCCGCCCGTGGCTTCCGAATTGGAAAGGCACCCGGACGGGTGCCTTTTGGCATTCTTGGGGATACCGCCTCGTCACGTCGGGAAGGCTAGGGTCACTGGGTGGTGTCGAATGTGACATTCTGTCGATCTGTCGAGTACCCCTCCGTGAGTTGAAAATACAGTGTGAACTGCTTGGTGTCCTCGGGTAGGCCGGTCAGCGTCACGTTTCCCGACACGCTTGTCCCGGGTTGGAGCTGCCCGGTGAACTGCGGGTCCTGCGCCACCAGACCGACGTACTGGTTGCCGGCGAGGATGAACGTGGTGAGCATTGAGGCGTCCCCGGCGACCTTGCCCCCGTTGGTCAGGGTGAGCTGGAGGACGGTGGCGTTCGCCTCGCGCGAGATGCTCTGGATGGTCAGCTGCATCCCGTTCGGGCTGGTGTAGGTGTAGGGCAGTTTGGACAACGGGACAAGCGGGGTGCCGTCGTCTTGGTTGGCGCTGTCCGAACCGGATCCGGACGCGTATTGGGAGGACGTGTCCGAGGTCAGGGAGAGATTGGTCCCGTCCCAGGTGTAGTGGACACCGAGCAGGTTCAGCGCCTGGAAGATGTACCAGATGGGCAAGTAGGTGGTGTCGTCGTAGACGAGTTTGGGCGGGCTGGATACCCGGCTCCCCTCGACGAAGATGGATGCGTCCCCGGCCTCGGCCTGAACGAGTGTATCCGCCCACGCCACACCGGCGGTCAAGATGCTTCCTGCCAAAAAGGTGGCCACGTAGCCTGCCGCGCGTTTCATGTTTCGCACCTCCACGTCCTCTGCTCGTCGCCTCCATCCTACCATCCCTCTTTGCCGGACAAGCTGAAAGTTGGCTGAAACTTCGAGGCGATGGGCGTGGAATGGGCACGCGCCCTCACCTGATTTGGTGGGATAAGCCCAATTTTGGAATGGAACACCGGAAAATCGGCGCTCCGATCCGATGGTTATGGAAAGAATTTCACCTCCATGGCCATTGGAAAGGGGCGTTTCACGTGAAGAATTCGGTGAATCCGGATGGTGGGGCGATTCGGCGACGGATGGCCGCCTTGGGCCTTGGGATGCTGTCGATCCCGATGGCCGCATGGGCCACGGGCGGCATCGTCACGGCGCAGGCCTCGGTCGGCAGCCAGTGCACGACATCGGCGCACACCGAAAGCAACGCGCATTCGGTGGGTAACGCCCATGCGGTAAGCAACGCGCATTCGGAGAGCAATGCGCATGTGGAGAGCAACACGCATTCGGAAAGCAATGCGCATTCGGAAAGCAATGCGCATGTGGAGACTCATGCGCATTCCGTGAGCAACGTGCATTCGGAGAGCAATGCGCACTCCACGATCGTGAACACGCCAGGCGTGCGCCACGTCAATTCGAACTTTCACCAGGTGACCCATGTCCACGAGAACACGTTCGATGCGAACGGGGAGCACGTGAACGTCCAGATCCACGAAAACATCGTGACGCACATGAATGCAAACCGCCACCTGCACGACGTCTGCCAAGGCTCGTCGATCCCGATGCTCTGGACTCACCACTCGTTCGGAACGTGCGATGATTCGACGCTGGCCGCGATCGCCGCCTGGGGATGGACGTGTGGATCCTCTGGACTTGGCACCCAGGCCGGGGGCGGGACACCGGGGACCGGAGGGGCCGTAGCGGGAAGCTCGGTGGCAGGTGGCGCGGTGGCAGGTGGCGCGGTGACGGGGGGCGCCGTGGCGGGAGGCGCGGTGACCATCACGCCGGTGTCCGCGCCTGCCACGGGGGCAATCGGAGGCCAGGGATGGAGTGGCGCTTCGGCGATGCGCGATGCCCAGGTCGCCAGCGACGCGGGGCATGGGCCTGGCGCGGCGTCCGGGATGGGGTCTGGCGCGTCCGGGATGGGGTCTGGCGCGTCCGGGATGGGGTCTGGCGCGTCCGGGATGGGGTCTGGCGCGGCGAGCGCGGCCGAGACGGCGCCCGGTGCCGCGGCCGGGTCGCAGCGTGACACCGCGGCGGGGATGCTGCCCCACACGGCGACGGATCATCCGCTGGGCATCCTGGCGGGCGGTCTGCTGATGGGGGCGGGGCTGTTGGCCGGAGTTCCGGCGGCGCGGGCGCTCCGCCGGCGCCGGATGTAGGCGATGGCGGATGGTGAATCAATCGGGAAAAGCGCGCTGGTGGCGCGCCGTGATGGCGCTGGCCGCCTGCCTCGTCATCGCGGGCGGCGGGCTGCTGGCGTACCACGGATGGGCCTTTTTGCAGCAGACGGTGTGGTTGAACCGCCATGCGCTGCCGCAGTACACGCCGGTGGCGGTGTCCGGGGTGGCCGGGAAGATCGGGATGGGCGTGGGCGCGGAGCGTGTGGAGGGGGCGGGGGGGACGGCGGGATCGACGGGGAAAGCCGGTGCGAACGCGGCGCGCGGGCTGTGGACTCCGGCGCCAGCCATCGGTCAGCGGCTGGGGCAACTTGTCATTCCGCGGATCAACCTGTCCGCCCCGGTGATTGAGGGGACAAACGAGGCGCAGCTGGATGCGGGGGCGGGACACGATCCGTCGACCGCCCTTCCCGGCGAGGGCGGCAACATCTTTCTGGCGGGGCACCGCGACACGGTGTTCGCCCGGTTGCGCGGGATTCGTGTGGGGGATGACATCCTGGTGGACACCGTGTATGGGCGCTTCGTCTATCGCGTGACGGGCACGCGGGTTGTACCGGCGAGCGACGTGTCGGTTTTGGCGCCGACGCCCGACGAGCGCCTGACGTTATGCACATGCTATCCGTTTGTGTACATCGGGGCGGCGCCGGACCGGTTCATCGTGACGGCGCGGTTGGTGGAGTCGCCTGTGGCGGGCGGGACACAGGGTTGACACGGCACGGCGGTGAGAGAGGCCGCAGGGGGAGGGGCCGCGGTAGCTCAGGCGGGGTGGCCGCGGCCGCCGGAGCCTCGAGGGTGAAGCCGCGGGGGGATGGGCGGCCGCGGCCGCTGGACCCTCCGAGTGCTCCGAGTGGGTCCCGGACGGCCACAGGCCGCCCTGGGTAGAGCCGCCGGCGTCCCGAGCGGGGCCACCACGGCGACTCAGGTGGGGCCGCGGCGTCCCGAGCGTGGCCACCGCGGCCTCCCTCTTCACCGGCCCCCGCATCGATCAGGCTTCCTCGATGCCGAGGTCGGCTTCCGTCACCGCGATCGCCTCGTCGGGCGACCGGGTCAGGGCGCGCGCCAACACCTCCAACCGATTCTGCACGCGGGAGGCCGCGTAGTCCTGCAGCAGCGTGACGGGCACGCCGAAGGCGTTGAACTCGCGCGGAGGCAGGTCCTCGTTGAGCGGGTATCGGGTGAGTTCGTCCATCGTGGCCCGGACGAGATCGAACAGCGAAGGATCTTGGCTGATCAACCGTTGCAGCAGATAGGTGCCGTAGCCGATGTGGCGCGACTCGTCGCGCGCGATGTACTGCACGCCCCGCAGGAGCCCGGGCATCTTGCCGAGCCGGCCGAGACCGTTGCGGAAGATGAAGTAGCCGCTTTCGGCGAGTACGCCCTCGACGTACATGTTGTAGACCGTGGAGGCGCGGGCTTGGGCGGGGGCCGACGGATCGACGAGGAGACGCTGCATGGCCTCGGGCAGGATCTCGTAGAAGATGCGACGGTAGTGGGGCGTGTGAAAGGCGGTGAGATCCCCCGTCTCTCCAACGGCGTCGAGGAACAGCCGGAAGAATTCGGTGTGCTTGGCCTCCTCGAAGAGGAAGGTGGTGAGAAACATCTCCTCCTCCAGGCGGCCTTCGCGGGCGATGGTGTGGATGAGCGGCAACAGATCCAGCGTGACCGCCTCTTCGCCGGCCTGAAACTGCGCGAGGCTTCGCAGCGTCTCGATCCGCTGGTCCTCCGTCAACGACTTCCAATCCTCGACATCCTGGGAGAAGTCGATGTCGCGCGGGTCCCAGACGCCGAGGCGCTTGGCCTTCTGGAACAGGCGATAGGGCAGACACTGGGTGTCAATGCCGCGGGCGCTGGTGCTGGTGAACCGGCGTGCGGTGGTCATGGGCGGCCCCTCCTTTGTGGGCGGAATCTCGAACCCGGCGGCGCGGTTCGCGTTTTCCGTATTTTCTTTAAACTATCAGTCTGGCGGCGCGGGCGTCAAGAGGTGAACCGGCCGGTCGGTACGATATTCGGCACGGTGCGGCTTGGTCGTCCAGCGATTGCTTCGCCGCCAGGTTCCCCTGAATTCCCCCTTCGTAACCAAACATCCCCAGTGTCGAATCTTGTCACACGACGCGGGCTTTCTCCGTCACTCTTCGCGTCGGGTAGATCGATGGGCCCCACGGCGGCCGGTGGGATCGGCGGGATCGGCGGGTCGGCCACCGGCGGGTTCCGTGGGTTGGGGGCACCATGGGGCCGGAGGGATCGGCGGGCTGACCGCCGGGGGCCTCGGTGAGTTGGGGGCGTCATGGGACCGGCGGGATCGACAGTCATTTTCAATGGAAGGGAAGTCGCACCATGCCAAAACCGACGCGCAGCGATGCACGGTACATGCCGGGACTGGATGGGATTCGGGCCGTCGCCGTGATGGCCGTCGTCATCTACCACCTGAACACCGCGTGGGCGCCAGGGGGACTGCTCGGGGTCGGCGTGTTCTTCGTGCTCTCGGGGTATCTCATCACCGATCTTCTGGCCAACGAGTACCGCCGCACGGGCCGGCTTCATCTGCGCGGCTTTTGGGCGCGGCGCTTTCGCCGGTTGATCCCGGCGCTGTGGTTGATGATTGGGATGGTCTGCCTGTGGATGGCTCTGGCGGACCCGGGTCGATTGTCGAAGCTGGGCGGCGACATCGGCGCGGCGTTCCTGTATGTGAGCAACTGGTGGTACATCTTTCATCAGGTTTCCTATTTCGATCGCTTCGGTCCCCCGACGCCCTTCGGCCACCTGTGGTCCCTGGCGGTCGAGGAGCAGTTCTATCTGGTGTGGCCGCTCCTGCTTCTGTGGGGGATGCGCCGCCTGAGCCGCCGGGGGCTGCTCGGTGCGGTGTTGGTGGGCGTCCTGGCGTCCGCGCTGGCGATGGCCCTGCTGTTTCAACCGGGCGTCGATCCGAGCCGCGTGTACTACGGCACGGACACACGCGCGTTCGGGCTGCTGGTGGGCGCGGCCCTGGCGTTGGTGTGGCCGAGTGATCGCCTCGGGCGGGAGGCGGCGTCCGGGCGGTGGGGCAGGTCCGGTGTGGGGCTGGGGCGGGGCGGCGGGATCGCGAGGCCGGGGCGGGGCGTCGGGACCGCAGGGCTGGGGCGGGGCGTGGTTTGGTTGGATGTTGTCGGGATCGCGGGGCTGGGGCGAGGCGGCGGGATCGCAGGGCTGGAGCGAGCTGTGGTTTGGCTGGATGTCGTTGGGATCGCGGGGCTGGTCGCCATTGTAGCGATGGTCGTCTTGGTCAATGAATACAGCCCCTTTCTGTATCGGGGCGGAATGCTGCTGCTATCCCTCGCGTCGGCGGCGACCATTGCTTGCGCCGCTCACCCGGGCACGCGGCTGGGGCGGTGGCTCGGCGCGGCACCGCTGCGGTGGATCGGCGTGCGTAGCTACGGAATTTACCTATGGCATTACCCCGTGATTGTGTTGACGACACCGCTCAACACCGCCGGGGTCACGGACTGGCTACGTGTCGGGCTGCAGGTGGTCACGGCCGTGGTGCTGGCGGCGCTGTCGTGGCGATATGTGGAACAGCCGATCCTGGCGCGCGACCGCCGTGGCTCGGGGATTCGCGCGGATGCACGGGTGCGGGGCGGCAGGAGGGGGAGGCGATGGGCGGGATCGATCCCGTGGATCGCCACCACCTCCGCCCTGGTGCTCGCTGGAGCGCTGTGGTTCGCGCCGCTGGCCCGCGCGAGCCTGCTGCAGTGGACGGGGAACGACGCCGTTGGCGGGATGCACGCTCCACGGCAGCCGGCAGGATTGGGTTCGGCGGCTGGGGCGGCTGGGGCGGCGGGAGCGGGGGCGGGGGCGGGGGCGATGGCCCGCGGGGCCGCGGATGCGCAGGCGGTGGGTTCGGGTGCGATGGAACGCGGGGCTCCGGAGGCTGGAGTGGAAGGGACTGGGCATGGGCCGGGTGAGATTGGGTCTGGAGCTGCTGCGGCGGCGGGAGAGGCCGGAGTGCCTGGAGTGGAGGTGGCGCCATCGGGGGCGGGAGCGGCGGGATCGAGTGCGGGGGCGGAGGCGGGGACGAAGCCCGGCGCGGGGACGCCGACGAACGGTCTGGCACAAGCCGGGAACGGGGAGCGGTCAGGCGTGGGGATCACCGCCATCGGCGACTCGGTGCTGGAGGATGCGAAACCGTATCTGGAGGCGGACCTGCCTGGCGTCGTGATCGACGCGAAAGTGGGGCGACAGTTTACGGAGGCCTCGGGCGAGGTGCGGCGTCTGGAGGCCGCGGGGAAGCTGGGCAGCACGGTGATCCTTGAACTGGGTAACAACGGGCCGTTTACTACCTCACAGCTGGACGCGCTGCTCGGGCAGCTCGCGGGGCGGCGGGTGGTGCTGGTGACCGTGCGTGTTCCCAGGCCGTGGCAGGATGTGGTCAATCGAACCATTTCGGCGGCGGCCGAGCGGCACCCGGGGGTTCGCGTGGTCGATTGGTTCCGCGCGAGCGCGGGGAAGACCGGGTGGTTTTATGAGGATGGGGTGCATTTGAATGCGGCGGGATCGAAGGTGTATGCGGCGATGTTGGCGGACGCGTGTAGGGAGGGATGAGGGGGCGGGGGGGTGTAAGGGGTAGCCGCGGGACCGCGCGGGGGACCAGGGCATATCCCCACAGAATTCGAGGGGGGCGTAAGTTGGATTTTGAGACTGTCGAAAAACTGTCCTGATGGACAGTTTTTCTATGCCATATATAGCATATATATTTAATTTTGGTATAATTATAGTATCCCCAGGCGTGGAGTGATTTCGTTGAGTGGACAGCCGCGTTCCGTCCAGTACATGAATTTCGACCAGCTTTCCTTGGCTGACTTCACAGTGTACAGCAGCATTCCCCCTCATCCTTTTTGGGATGAAGTTGACAAGATCGTTGACTTCTCGTTTGCTGACGAGCTGTGCGCTCCCTTGTATTCCCCAAACGGTCGCCGCCCCTACCCTCCGTCTCTCAAGCTAAAGGTCCATCTGGTGCAACGGTATTACAACATCTCTGACCGCGAAATGGAATT
>NZ_JAIMAV010000113.1 GCF_023511815.1 Alicyclobacillus sp. | reverse complement strand
AGCACCTTGTACGGTTCGTGTGCCACCAAATCCTGCATCGCCATCACCCACCGCTTGTTCGATTCATGGACTCGTTCCATCGTCAATGAAGTCCCGATCCCTATAGGACCACATTCCCTGCCGGAATTCAAGGGAACGTGGAGTTTTGTGTCTGAACCGGGAGGAATGTGCCGATTGGTGTCGAAGGATCCGAGCTGTGGACCGCGCGGTCTGCGCGGAATCGAATGAACGGTCAGAAATTTACGCGGGCGGTGGGGACAGGGCGGCGGAACCCGGGATGGCACAACGCAAGGGTTGAGGTGATTTTCTTCTCCATGAGACGCGGGGTTTGGTTGGTGTTGGCGGCGTTCGGGGCGAGCACACTGGTGCTGCAGCCCGCCCTCTCGTATGCGGACAAGCTGTCGGACGCAAAGAAACAGGCCGAGGATCTGCAGCAGCAGCAGAAGAGCACGCAGTCCAAGATCGCCCAGCTGAAGACGCAGGAGCAGACGCTGCAGCAGCAGATTCAGGACCTGGAGGACAGGATTCAATCGCTCCAGGTGTCCATCGACAAGACGCAGGCGGACATCGACAAGCGCACGGCCGAAATCAATCAGCTCAAGCAGACCATTGACAAGACTCAGAAGGAGATTGACGCGCAGTACGGCGTGCTCGCCGACCGGGTTCGCATCATGTACGAGGCCGGCCAGGCGTCGTATCTGGACGTGCTGTTCTCCTCGACCAGCTTCTCGGATCTGTTGGACCGGCTGGAGCTGCTGGAGCGGATCGCCCAACAGGACAAGGCGGTTCTCGAAGACATCCGCGCGAAAAAGCAGCAGCTGGATGCCCAGCAGCAACAGCTCAATACCCAGCTGGCGCAGTTGCGGCAGACGCAGCAGGTGCTCTCGCAGCAGAAACAACAGCAGGAGCAGGCGCAGGCGTCGCAGGAAAAGTTGCTCGCCCAGGTGCACGCCCAGCGCGTCAACGAAGAGGCCCAGCTCAACAGCGAGAACGCCGCGCTCAGGTCTCTGCAGAAGCTGATCGCTCAGTTGGAGGCGGAACAGGGAGGCTACACCGGGCCGGCGGGCGGCTGGACGTGGCCGGTGCCCGGGTACCGGAACATCAGCTCCGGGTACGGGTGGCGCGGATGGTCGGACGGGTCCCGGGAGTTTCACAACGGGATTGACATTCCGGCGCCTCTTGGCACCCCCATCGTCGCCGCCACCAGTGGCAAGGTCCTGTACGCCGGCCCCGCCAGCGGATTCGGGGATTGGATTGTCATCCAGTCCGCCGGCGGTCTGCTCGAGATCTACGGCCACATGTACGCCTACCAAATCAAGGTCCATCCCGGTCAGGTGGTGCAGACCGGGCAGACCATCGCCGGAGTGGGCAGCAACGGGTTCTCCACAGGCCCGCATCTGCACTTCACCATCGCCACCGGGTTCGACAGTTCCGGTTTCCCCGTGTCGGTCGATCCGACCAAATACGTCGGCCGCTGACCTTCGGCCGATGATCCTTGAAGACGTCCCCCGGGCGCGGCGCCGGGGGATTTCCAACCATTTCTCGCAGACGGTTTATCTGAAACAGGTGAAAACGGTGCGCACGCCATGTACACTCGAACGTAGAACGGTTCGAGACAGGAGGAATCCTCGTGGCCCAATCGCCCACGACCCATCTGGCGTTCGACACCTGGCGGCCGGAGCTGCAGGCCGTTGTGGATAATGTGGAACAGGTGATCATCGGCAAGCAGGACGTCATCCGGCTTGTGCTGGTCGCCCTTCTCGCGAACGGACACTGTCTCATCGAGGACGTGCCCGGCGTCGGCAAGACCATGCTGGTGCGGGCGTTCGCCCGGTCGCTCGGCTGCGCGTTCAAGCGCATTCAGTTCACCCCCGACCTTCTGCCCTCCGATGTCACCGGGATCTCCGTGTACAACCAGCAACGGCAGGCGTTCGAGTTTCGGCCCGGGCCCATCTTCGGGCAGATCGTCCTGGCCGACGAGATCAACCGGACGTCGCCCAAGACGCAATCCGCGCTCCTCGAGGCCCTGGAGGAGCACAGCGTGACGGTGGACGGGCACACGTATCCGCTGGCGGATCCGTTTTTCGTGATGGCGACGGAGAATCCGATTGAATTCGAGGGGACGTTTCCGCTTCCGGAAGCGCAGCTGGATCGGTTTTTGCTCAAGTTCTCCATCGGGTACCCGTCGTTCGACGACGAGGTCAAGATGCTCGGTCGCCAGGAGGGCGGGCATCCCATTGATCGGCTGCAACCCGTGGCCACGCCGCAGGACGTCGCCGCCTGGCGGCGGGACGTTGCGGCGGTGCGCGTGGAGGACAGCGTGCGCACCTACATCGTGCGGCTGGTGCACGCCACGCGCCAGCATCCGCAGGTGTATCTGGGCGCCAGTCCACGCGCCAGCCTGGCCCTGTTTCGGGCGGCGCAGGCCCTGGCGTACGTGTGCGGGCGGACGTACGTCGTGCCGGATGACGTCCGTTACCTTGCGCCGTACGTGCTGCAGCACCGGGTGCTGCTGTCGGCGGACGCGCGGCTGTCGGGGGTTCAGGTGGGCGAACTGTTGCGGGCGCTGGTCGGTCAGGTGAGTGTCCCCGCGGCCGAACCGTCCGGGCGCGCCCACGCCGCGAGGACCGGCCGGGCGGGGGCCGGGCTGCGATGAGAACCGGCCTGCTCATCGCCGGGGGTCTGCTCGCCCTCGTCGGGTGCTGGGTCTTCGCCAATCTGCAGGGCGGGTTTCTGCCCTGGTTTCTGTTGTACGCGGTCGCCGTCCTGATGGTCGGCGAGATGGCGACGGCCTGGTTGGCCATGCGGGGGGTGGCGGTGGAGCGCCGGCTGTCCGCCCGTCGTCTGACCGGCGGCCAGCCGCTCACCGTCGAGGTCACGGTCCGCCGATCCCGCCGGTGGCCGTTTCTCTGGTGGCGCACCGCGGATGGGGTGCCGGCCGACTGGATTTACGGCGAGGGACCGCTCGAGATGCCGGGCCAGCATCTGTGTCTGCCTCTGTGGCGGCGCACGTGGACGTTCACGTACCGGATTCCGAAGCTCCCGCGCGGCGTCCACACCCTGACCGGAGTGTCCGTCGAGGCCGGCGATCTGTTCGGCCTGGTGACGCGGCACCGCCACGTGAACGTGCACGACGAGGTCGTCGTCTATCCCCAGGTCGTCCCGGTGCAGGGGTGGACGGGCCATCGGCCGGAGGAGCGCGGGATGCAGCAGGCGACCAGGCGGCGCAGCGAGGAGTCGAGCAACGTGATCGGCGTGCGCGATTACACGCCCGGGGATCGCCTGAGCCGCGTGCACTGGCCGGCCACCGCGCGCCGGGGGGTGCTGCAGGCCAAAGAGTTCGAACTCCACGTTACGGGGCAGATGGCCTTTCTTCCGGATCTGTCGCGCGGCTCTTTTGCCGCGGGGGACCGGTCGGCCTTTGAGCTGGAGATGGTGATCGCGGCATCGCTCATCAAGCACGTCTCGGATCTCAAGCGGCCGTACTCCGCGCTCTTTCACCGCGAGGGGTTGACCGTCCTCGGGCCAGGAGTGGATGAGGCACTGCTCCTTCGATGCCTGTACGAGCTGGCGTTGGCGAAGCCGGAGGGCGCCGTTCCGTTCCCGGACACGCTCCGGCGGGTCGTTCAAGAGATCCCGGCGGGGACCACCTTGGTCGTGATTTCCCCGAACGTCGGGCGTGAGGCGGCGGTCGCGGCCGATCTCGCCCGACGCCGCGTGCGGGTGGAGTGGTTCGTGCCGTGGACGGGTGCGGCGCCCGGGGATCGCGCCGGGTGGGCCGCGCTGACGGCCGCGGGGGTGCCATTGCACCCGATTCGGTCACCCGAACAGCTGAGCACCCTGCGGCCGGGGGGGATCGGCGATGCGGCACCGGTTTGATGAGTGGCCGCGGGGCGTGCTGAGCCTGCTCGCGGCCGGTTGGATCTGGATGTTTCTCGTCCCCATGGAAAAGATGGGCCTTCTCGTCAACGCGCGCGGATTCCTGCCGGTGATGGCGGCGCTGGCCGTGATTCGGGGCATTCCGTGGCGGCTGTTGCGGGCCGGAGCGGCCTTTTTGCTCACGGGGATCGCCACCGCGGTGTACTTTGCGCCCGGCCGCCCGTGGGGGGCGCGCCTGGTGTGGCTGTGGCACCAGGAACGGCGTGAGATCGGTGCGCTGCTGCAGCACCACGTCCTGACGGACCCGCTGCAAACGCATCTGTTTCTCCTCGGGCTGTGCGCGATGTACGCCCTCGTGGCGTATGCGATTCTGCGTCCGTCGCTGTGGGTGTTTTACAACCTCCTCGGCATCGGGGTGCTGGGGCTCATCGACGCCAACACACCCGTGCATCCGGTGGGCGTCGTGGTGGGCGTGCTGGCGGTCTTTCTCGCCGGATTGGGGGTGACCCACTACGCCCGCCTGAGGGCGCGGGCCAGCGGGGGACGGCTGGGTCCGGTTCGCTTTTTCATCCCGCTGGCGGCCGTTCTGTCGGCTTCGCTTGTGGCCGGTTGGGCGCTGCCCAAACGGGGACCGGTGTGGGTCAACCCGTTCGCACCGGGGACGGGGGCGGGCGGCTCGGGGCCGGGGGTGCACGTGATCGGCTACCAGACGGACAACGCGCATCTGGGCGGGTCGTTCGTGTTGGACCACACGCCGGTGATGTCGGTCGTCACGGAGGCGCCCGCGTACCTGCGCGGAGAGGCGTACGACCTGTACACCGGACAGGGGTGGCTCGCGGATCAGAAGTTCATGACCACCTTTTCCTACGGGCAGCGCGTCGCAGAGGGGACCGTGGACGAGTCGAAGCTCCCGGGCCGCGACGTGCGCCAAACCGTCACCGTGCTCGCGCCCCATCTGAACGCCGGCGTCCTGTTCGGCGCGTATGCACCGGACATTCTTTGGTCGATGAACGGGCGGACCACCGGGACGGTGATGGTGGACCCGCGGCAGGGGACGATGTTCATCCATCCGTTGCTTCAGGGGGATTCGTACAGCGTCACGAGTTACGAACTGCAGGCGCCGGGCCGGAAGTTGGCAGGAATCCCTCTGCCGAAGCCGGACGGGGACCCGACGCTTCCCCCGAGCGTCCGGCCGGATCTGGAGCTGCCGGCGAGCGTGCCGGAGCGGGTGCTCCTGCTCGCGCGCCGGGTGACGCAGGGTTCGGTGGACGAATACGACGCCGTCCAGCGCATCGCCCAGTATCTGCAGGCGAATTACACCTACGCGACGGAGGGCATCCCGGTGCCGGGCCCGCATCAGGACTACGTGGATCAGTTCCTGTTTGAGACCAAAAGAGGGTACTGCAACAATTTCTCCTCCGCGATGGCGGTGATGCTCCGGGCCATCGGGGTGCCGGCGCGGTGGGTGACCGGGTTCACGGAGGGCACCATCGACACGTCATACAACGGGCCGGGTCAGCGGTACACCATCGAGAACGCGGACGCGCACTCCTGGGTGGAGGTGTACTTTCCGGGGGCCGGATGGGTACCGTTCGATCCGACGCCGAACTTCTCCATGCCGTTTCTCCCGTTGTCTTCGGATTCGTCGGCCGGGGGGGTGGATGCGAACAACAGCACTCCGGCATCTTCGCCGCAAAAACCCCCGCAGGACGCGGCGGATCCATCCTCCGATGCGCCGGCGGGCGCGGGCGCGGGGGGCGCCATCCATCCCTGGTGGGGCCGGGGGGCCCTCGTCCTGGGGTTGGTCGGATCGGTGATGGCATGGGTCTTTCGCCGGCGGATCCGCTTCTGGTGGCACAGGCGGTCGTGGCGGGACGACTCTGTTGCGGCGATGTGGGCCGGATTGCAGCGGCTGGTGCGCATCCTGCAGAAAAACGGGGAGTTGCCTGCGGATGCGGCCACATTGCGCGACCTGATGCGGGTGGCCCGCCTGTACGGCATCGCGGAGCCGGAGTATCGTCAGCTGGTGCGGACGGCCGAGCGCGCGGTGTACGGAGGTGAGCCGGTGTCCCTCGAGGAGCGCCGGCGGGTGCGCGAGATCTGGGCGCGGTGGCTGGAGGCGGCGCTGCGTTGGCCGGGCCGGCGCTAGAATGGCATCGACCCCCAACCCGCGCGTTGCATGAATCCCGCATGGGCATCGCATACTGAGACCGCTTTCCGATCCCACCGTGAAGGAGGACCTTGTGATGACGAATCCGAACAAGGTGAGGCAGGACATTCAGCGCGACCTCCAGAACAAGGCGGCGGGGGCGCTGACGAATTCCACGGCGGCTCGGGCGCAGGCGACCGCGAGCACGTTCGGTCAGTTCAAGACCAACGCGCAGCAGGTTCGCAACGACATCCAGCAGGACCTGAGCAACCGTGCGGGGGCGGGCATGAGCTTGACCTCGGGGACCAACCCGCAGGAGGTCAAGAACGAGATCAACCGCGACCTGCAGTCCTGACGGGCGTTGGGTTGGAAGGCACCGGGCGGGCGAACGCCTGCCCGGCTTTTTATTTTGAATGCGCTCTCCTCGCATCTCTATTTGCGTTCGGTGCGCCGACCCAGTAGAATGGTGTCGAATTTCCGCAGAGCCTGTCGGCCGGGGGAGACACCTCGGGTGGCGAGCGGAAAGGGACAACACAGTGACCACTCGTATAACGCTGGGAATACGGCTCAGCGGTCTCTACCGGGCGACCGAGAATCGCCCGACTACGAGGTTGGAATCGGGTGACGGCGGGATGGCGCCGGGCGGACGGTCGATGCCCCGACGACGGGTTCGGACCGTGGCGCTGGCGGCACCCCGGCTTTTCGTTGCCGATGCCTCGTATGTGCAAAAGGTTGTGGACAACCTACTCACAGCGAGGCATCGGCTTTTTGCGTTGAACAACCGGGAGAGGAGCGTGAGGGGATGGCGGAGCATGAGGTCGTGGTGGTGCTCGATTTCGGCGGGCAGTACAACCAGCTGATTGCGCGGCGCATCCGCGAGCAAAACGTGTACTCGGAGCTGCTGCCCCACACCACGACGGCCGCGGCGTTGAAAGGGAGGCGGTTGAAGGGCATCGTGTTCAGCGGCGGCCCCAAGAGCGTGTTCGCGGAAGGGGCGCCGGATGTCGATCCGGAGATCTACCGGCTCGGTGTGCCCATTCTCGGCATCTGTTACGGGATGCAACTTCTCGCCAAGACCTTTTCCGCCGAGGTGGAGCGGGGGGTGGTGCGGGAGTACGGGCGGGCGGAGCTGGTGGTTGAGCCGGAGGCATGCGCCCTGTTTGCCGGGCAACCGATGCGGCAGGCGGTGTGGATGAGCCACAGCGACGCGGTCCGCCGGGTGCCGCCAGGCTTCCAGCTCGACGCGGCGACGACCGCGGGCACCATCGCCGCCATGAGCGACCCGGCCCGCGGGCTGTACGCGGTTCAGTACCACCCGGAGGTCGGGCACACCGAGTACGGACAGGCGTTGCTGAAAAACTTTCTTTTCTCCGTCTGCGGATGCACCGGAGACTGGACGCCCGCGTCCTGGATCGACGAGACGGTGGCGCGGATTCGGGCGCAGGTCGGCGGCGAGCGGGTCCTGTGCGCGCTGTCCGGCGGCGTGGATTCGGCCGTTGCGGCCGCGTTGGTGCACCGCGCCATCGGTCGGCAGCTGACCGCCGTCTTCGTGGACCACGGGCTGCTTCGCAAGGGAGAGGGCGAAGCGGTGATGGAGTCCCTCGGGGGTCAGCTCGGCATCGACGTGGTGCGCGTGGACGCCGCCCCCGCCTTCCTCGGCCGCCTGGAGGGCGTGACGGATCCGGAGCAGAAGCGAAAGATCATCGGAGAACAGTTCATCCGCACGTTCGAGCGCGAATCCGAGCGCCTCGGACCGTTCCGGTATCTGGTGCAGGGCACGCTGTACACCGACATCATCGAGAGCGGCACCGCCACGGCGGCGACCATCAAGTCCCACCACAACGTCGG
>NZ_JAIMAV010000112.1 GCF_023511815.1 Alicyclobacillus sp. | reverse complement strand
TCCTCTCGCGCCTGAAGGAGTCGACGAAGGCCGACCTGATGAAAAAGCTCAAGCTGTACGACGGGCAGGATGTGGAGAAGGGCGAGATCGACGTGAAGGAGTTGCAGGCCGAGCATCCCCTGGAGGGGATGAGCGGGATTGATCCCCGCTACGTCATCAACCGGATCTCGTCGGCCCTCGTCAAGAGCGACGCCCGCTGCATCAACGCGCTGGACATCCTGCGCTCGCTCAAAGACGGGCTCGATCAGCACGCCAGCATCACCCCGGCGGACAAGGAGCGCCTGCTCAACTTCATCGCCATGGCGCGTCAGGAGTACGACGAGGTGGTCAAGAAGGAAGTGCAAAAGGCGTTTGTGTACTCCTACGAGGAGTCCGCGCAGACCCTGTTCAACAACTACCTGGACAACGTGGAGGCGTATTGCAACCGGCAGAAGCTGCGGGATCCCATCACGGACGAGGAGGTCGATCCCGACGAGACCCTCATGCGCTCGGTCGAGGAGCAGATTGGCGTCAGCGAGAACGCGAAGACGGAGTTCCGAGAGGAGATCCTCATCCGCATGTCGTCGTACGCACGGCGCGGCAAGGTCTTCCGCTACGACTCGCACGAGCGCCTGAAGGAGGCCATCGAGCGCAAGCTGTTCGCCGATCTCAAGGACGTGGTCAAGATCACCACCAACACCAAGACCCCCGACCCGGATCAGTTGAAGCGCATCAACCAGGTCCACTCCACCTTGGTGGACAAGCACGGCTACTGCCCGGTGTGCGCCAACGAGGTGCTCAAGTACGTGGGCAGCCTGCTCAACCGTTGAGCCCGCGCGATTCCATGCCGCCGGTTTGAAGAGACGGTGGCATGGGCGACGTGCGGTCCCGGGATCCGGTTGGGATGGAGCCGGTGAGGATGACAGGAGGCGTTTGGTATGAGCGTCGTGACGCATGACGACTGGTCGCTGGATCGGCGCGGGCAGACGGCGCAGGCGCGCCACCGGGAGAAGATCCGGCAGGCCATCCGGGAAAACCTCGCGGATCTGGTGTCCGACCAGGGCATCATCCTCTCGGACGGACGCCGCACCGTCCGCATCCCGGTGCCGACCTTGGACGAACCGCACTTTCGGTTTGACTACAACAAGCAGAAGCATGTCGGCCAGGGCGAGGGCAGGCCCGGGCAGAGCATCGGACGTGTCGGCGGGGCCGGCCAGGGGACGGGCGCCGCGGGGGCCGGCCAGGGAAATGGGCCCGGCGGTTCCGGCGCGGGGGACCGGCCGGGAGAGACGATCCTCGAAGCGGAGGTATCGCTGGAGGACATCGAGGACACGCTGTTCGCCGACCTGCGGCTGCCGAATCTGAAGGACAAGCCCCCCGTCCGCCAGGTGACGGACGGGGTGGATTTCACCGACGTCCGCCCGCGCGGCATTCAGGCCAACATCGACCGCAAACGGACATTTCTGCAGGCGCTCCGCCGCAGCCGGCTGACGGGTCGGCCGCTGGTGATCACCAAGGAGGATCTGCGGTTCAAGACGTGGGAGGAGACGCAGCAGCCGGGGTCCGGGGCCGTCGTGTTGGCCATGATGGACGTGTCGGGCAGCATGGGGATGACGGAGAAGTACATGGCGCGCACGTTCTTCTTCTGGACGGAGAAGTTTTTGCGCCGCCAGTACCAGAACGTGGAGATCCGGTATCTCGTGCATCACGCGGAGGCGTACGAGACGACGAAGGAGGCGTTTTACACCACCCGGGAGAACGGCGGCACCGTCTGTTCGACCGTGTTCCAGCTGGCGCTCGATCTCGTCCGCCGCGAATACCCGCCGGATCTGTGGAACATCTATCCGCTGTACGTGGGGGATGGAGACAACCACCCCGCGGACAACGAGCGGGCGGTCAAGGCCTTGGAGGAACTGTGCGGCGTGTCGTCGATGACGGGGTACGTCGAGATCAACCCGTACAATCGGGTGACGGCGCTCTCCAGGCACGTCGGGTCATTGCCTCCCGCCGTCTTCCGCTGGGCGACGGCGGGCCACCCCAGGGACATGTTGCGGATCCTGCGGTCGTTTTTCCGCGCGGACGCGGTGGCGTCGCGAGAGGGGGCGTGAGCATGAAACGGGAGGAGTACGCGCGGTTTGAGCGGACCATCGCGTGGATGGAATCGCGCGCCCGCGCGCTGGGGCTCGACTTTTTCGACATGCGCTACGAAATCTGCCCGGCGGACGTGGTGTACACCATCGCCGGGTTCGGCATGCCGACGCGCTACAGCCACTGGAGTTTCGGGAAGCAGTACCACCGGCAGAAGTTGGACTACGACCTGGGACTGTCGCGCATCTACGAACTGGTGGTGAACAACGACCCGTGTTACGCCTTCTTTTTGGAGACCAACACGGTGCTGCAGAACGAGATGATTGTCGCACACGTTTTGGGGCACAGCGATTTCTTCAAGAACAACGCCCGGTTCCGGCACACGAACCGCAATATGATGGACGTCATGGCGGCGACGGCGGAGCGGTTCCGGCGCTATGAGGAGAAGTACGGGGTGGCGCGGGTGGAGGAGATCATCGACGCGGCGATGTCCATCCAGGAGCATGTCGATCCGTCGATGCGCGCCCGCCGCGACGCCCCGCCGGTGACCGAGGTGTGGCCCGAGCGCCGGCGCGGACCATACGATGACCTGTGGGCGTTGGGGTCCGGAGATCCCCGGGGGACCGGGGCCGCCCCTGCGCCCGCGGGGACGCCCGGCACCGCCGGAGGGAGCGCGCCCGGCGCCGCCGTCGGAGGGGGCGCGCCCGGTGCCGTCGTCGGAGGGGGCGCGACCAGCGGCATCGGCGGGGGGAGCGTGGCCGGTGGACCCGGTCCGTCCGGCGGGCCGGGCGGGTTCGGTGTGGCGGGCGGGTGGACCGGGGCCGGCGGGCCCAACCGCGCGGCGGCCGGGGGGACGGATGGGTGGACCCCCCCGGGCGGTCCCGGTCCTGATGACCGGCGCCTGCGGGAGAAGGACGTGCTGCGGTTCATCCTTGAGCACAGCCGCCATCTGGAGGACTGGGAGCGGGACATCGTCGCGGTCGTCCGGGAGGAGATGCTGTATTTCTGGCCGCAGCTGGAGACCAAGATCATGAACGAGGGATGGGCCACCTACTGGCACACGGCGCTGATGCGGGAGATGGATCTGTCCGGACAGGACGCCATCGACTTCGCCCAGCTGACGGCGTCGGTGACGCAGCCCAACCGGTTCTCGCTCAATCCGTACAACGTCGGCCTCGCCATCTGGCGGGACATCGAGCGCCGGTTCGGAAGAGAGCGGATGTTCGAGGTGCGCGAGTGCGAATCGGACACCGGGTTTCTGCGCAACTACCTGACGCAGGACATCGTCGACGAGTGCCAGCTGTACCTGTTTGAGCGGCGCGGGCTGGAGTGGGTCATCGTGGAGCGCGACGTCGAGAAGATCCGCGCGCTCCTGGTGCAACAGCGCACCAACGGCGGTTTCCCGGTGCTGCACGTGACCGACGGCGACGTCGGCCGGGCGGGCGGGCTGCTGCTGGAGCACGCGTACGACGGCGTCGAGCTCGACGTGCGCTACATCGAGCGAACTCTGCCGCGGGTGCATCGCCTGTGGGGGCGGCCGGTGACGCTGAAGACCGTGATCGACGGCCGTCCGGCGGAGTTCCGATGCGAGGGCGGCCAGGTGTTGCGCCGCGTGGTGTGACCGGGCGCCCGGCGACGGGGCGGCCGGCGCGCCGGCCGGCATTCGAATCGAATCAGGACGTGGATTGGCGGGGGCGGTCCGGACGGACCGCCCCCCGAGTCGTTTGGCGTGTGCTGTGGACGCGCGGGCCGCGGCGCGGCCACATCCGCGGCGCTGATCCATTTGGCACCGGAGACCGCGCACCGTGCGCGGATGGAATTTTCCTCTTGACAGCATCCCCGGCTCCGTGTCATAAATAGTCATGTGAACTAAAAAGTACAGTCGTTAAAATATTATATGTAAAAAATTGTTGGATGGCCGTCCGACCGGCCGCCGTGGCGGATTTCGTCCGCGCACCCGGTTTTCATCCCGATATTCAAGCCAAGGAGGGCTTTTTGTGTCCGATTCTCCTCATGTCCCGCCGCATGAGCCCAGGCTGCAGGAGGACGCCCCGTCCTCCGTCAAACACCGCGGCATCCTCATCACGGGCCTCATCATCGCGATGCTCTTCGGCGCCCTGGATCAGACCATCGTCGGCACGGCGATGCCGCGCATCGTCGGCGAGCTCGGGGGTCTGGCGTACATGGCCTGGTTGACGACCGCGTACATGCTGACCTCGACGACCGTGGTCCCGATCGCGGGCAAACTCGCCGATCTGCTCGGTCGGCGGGTGGTGTACATCACCGGGCTCGCCATCTTCATGATTGGGTCCGCCCTGTGCGGCGCCGCCCAGACGATGGACCAGCTGATCTTCTTCCGCGGGTTTCAGGGCATCGGCGGCGGGATCATGATGCCGATGGCGATGGTGATCATCGGCGACGTGTTCACCGGCGCGCAGCGCGCCAAGTGGCAGGGCGTGTTCGGCGCCATCTTCGGACTGTCGTCCATCGTCGGCCCGCAGATCGGCGGGTGGATTGTCGATGCGCTGAGCTGGCGGTGGGTGTTTTACATCAACCTGCCCATCGCCCTGGCGGCCATCGTGTTCATCGCCATGGGGTTGCACAGCCACCGGCGTCAGGAGCGGGTGCGGTTTGACATCGGCGGGATTGTCACCATGGTCATCGGGGTGGTCAGCCTCCTGCTCGCGCTGACCTTCGGCGGCAAGGACTATCCGTGGGCGTCCTGGCAGATCCTCGGCCTGTTCGCCGTCGCGGTGGCCAGCCTCACCGCCTTCGTCCTCATCGAGGCGCGGGCGGCGGAGCCGATTGTGCCGCTGTGGCTGTTCAGGAACCGGACGTTCGTGCTCGTCAACGGGATCGGCTTTTTGATGAGCGTCGGCATGTTCGGGTCCATCATGTTCATCCCGTTGTTCCTGCAGGGGATCATCGGCATCAGCCCGTCGGCGTCCGGCACGGCGATGACACCGATGATGCTGACGGTGATGGTCGGCAGCGTGATCGGCGGACGGTTGGTGCTGAAGATCGGCGTGCGGACCCAGACCGCCATCGGCATGATCATCATGGCCATCAGCTTCATTCTCCTGGCCAACCTGTCGGTGGACGCGAAGACGCTGACGGTCACCGGTTGCATGGTGATCCTCGGCCTCGGCATGGGCCTGGTGATGCCGCTGTTGACCATCGCCCTGCAGGAGAGCTTTCCAAAGACCCAGCTCGGCGTGGTCACCTCCTCGAGCCAGTTCTTCCGCCAAATTGGCGGCACGTTCGGGATGACCATCCTCGGTGCGGTGCTCAACGCCCGATCGAGCGGGTTGCTCTCCGCCCAGCTCGATCCGCTGTTCCAACGCCTCCCCGCCAATCCGATGGTGGCGCAGCTCAAGTCGATGATCGCGACGAACGCGCAGGGCCTGTACTCGTCTCTGTTGAGCCCGACGGCGCTGGCGCAGATGCCTGCGGCCATCCGGAACACCCTGGTGCCGGTGCTCAAATCCGCTCTGGTGGCCTCATTGCACAGCGTCTTCTGGTTCGGGTTGGTGTTCATCGTCCTCGGGGTGGTGTGCGCGCTGTTCCTCGGGAAGATCCGAATCTCCGACCGGCGGCAGGCGAGGCCTGCGCCGTCGGAGGGGTGACATCGGACCGCCGGTGAGGTGCGAGGGGTGTGTTGGGACCGCGGTTCGTCCAAGGCGGGGCGGTCGGTGGAAGGAAAGGATGGATCAAGGCCGTGATTCGTGGGAACCCGGCGGTATCGCCGGGTTTTCTCACACCATGACACCGAGAATGATCCATATAATGTTCTGAATATTGATATTTATGGGTTGACCAACCGCCGGGTTGCCGTCATCATGAAGTCATGATGGGAGGGATGCGGATGATTCAGTCGACGATGATGGACTATCCGTTGACGTTGACTCACTTTCTGGAGCGTGCGGGAAAGTACTTTGGCAAGGTGGAGATTGTTTCGCGAATGCCCGATCGGTCTCTGCATCGCTACACGTATGCGGATTTCGCCGCGCGCGCCTGGCGCTTGGCGGAGGCCCTGCAACGGGCGGGCCTGCGGCCGGGGGACAGAGTCGCCACCCTCATGTGGAACCATTACGCGCACTGGAGGCGTATTTCGGGATCCCCGCCGCGGGCGGTGTGCTGCATACCCTGAATCTTCGACTTGCGCCGGATGATATCGCGTACATCGTGAATCACGCGGCGGACCGGTTTCTCATCGTCGACGACGTCCTCCTTCCTCTGTTCGAGCGGTTTCGCCACCAAACCAAAATTGAACGGGTCTTCGTGGTGCCGCTCACCCGAGCGGATCGCTCGGCTGAACAAGCCCATTCGGCCGATGGGGTCGGCGATTACGAGGATTATGAGGCGTTTCTGCGCACGGCCGAAGGGCGTTTCCGACCGCCGGAGATCCGTGAAGAAGACCCGGCGGGGATGTGCTACACCTCCGGAACCACAGGGCGGCCGAAGGGGGTCGTGTACTCGCATCGCGCCCTCGTGATCCACACCCTGGTTCAGGCGATGCCGGACGCCCTCAATATCTCCCATCGCGACACGACCACCCCGGTGGTGCCCATGTTTCATGCCAATGGCTGGGGGATTCCGTACGTTTCCACGCTGGTCGGCGCGAAGCAAGTGTTTCCCGGGCCCCATCTGGATCCCGAGAGTCTCCTCGACCTGTTCGTGGAGGAACGGGTCACGTTCACGGCCGGCGTCCCGACCATCTGGCTGGGCATCGCGCAGGCGTTGGCCCGCTCACCCGAGCGTTGGCCGCTGCACAACATTCGAATGGGTGTCGGGGGTGCGGCGGTCCCCCCGGACCTGATCCGGACGTTGGAACAGTTTGGCTGTCAGGTGATGCATGCGTGGGGGATGACGGAGACCTCTCCGCTCGGGAGCGTGAGTGTGCCCAAGCGGTACATGACGGATCTGAGCGACGGAGAACTGCATCGGTTGAAGGCGACCCAGGGGGTGGCGGCGCCGTTTGTCGAAATGCGCCTCATGCGCGAGGAGGGTCTGGCTCCGTGGGACGGCGTGACGATGGGGGAGGTGCAGGTGCGTGGCCCGTGGATCGCCGGCGCGTACCACAACCTTCCCGCATCTTCGGACCATTTCACGTCGGACGGATGGCTTCGCACAGGGGACATCGGGACGATTGACGAGGAGGGGTATCTGAGGATCACCGACCGAATGAAGGACCTCATCAAATCGGGAGGAGAGTGGATCAGTTCCATCGATCTCGAGAACGCCCTCATGGGGCATCCGGCGGTGGCGGAGGCCGCCGTGATCGCCATCCCGGATCCCAAGTGGCAGGAGCGTCCGCTCGCGGTGGTTGTGGTGAAGCCGGGCCATTCCGTGACCCCCGAGGAACTGTTGGGGCACCTGGCCCCACACTTCCCAAAGTGGTACCTGCCGGATCACGTCGTCTTCGTGGAGGAGATCCCGCGCACCTCGACAGGGAAGTTCATGAAATCCGCCCTGCGTGAACGGTTTCGCGGTATGGGACGGCCATAGCACGGGGATGTGACGGCGGACGGACATCCATGCGCCGTCCCCGGCGCGACGGGCGAATTCGCACGGATATTTTGGAGAACCGAATTGCGTTACAATGTCCGTGTGAGACTCGTTGCGCAGAAAGGTGTGGATGGCATGGAATACCGCGCGCTCGGCAACAGCGGACTGCGTGTGTCCGTCATCGGGCTCGGGACCAACGCCTTCGGAGGCCGGGCGGACAAGGAGACGTCCATCCGGGTGATTCACCAGGCGTTGGACGGCGGCATCAACTTTCTCGACACGGCGAACATCTACACCGGGGGCCGGTCGGAGGAGATCATCGGCGAGGCC
>NZ_JAIMAV010000111.1 GCF_023511815.1 Alicyclobacillus sp. | reverse complement strand
AATTCTCCTCAGTGGTGCCCCATATGGCCGAGGGCACATGAGCAACCTTCTGCCTCATCGCTGTCAGAGACCAACAGTCGCTATTGTACTAGACGATCAGGGAAAACTCAAGGTAGAACGCGCCCTGACGCAGAATTTGACAGCCCACACCGAGCCGCATACCGCACGCGTCGCCCGCCCGAACGCTCGTCCATCCCGAACACCCACGCCGGACAAACAGCAAGCGCCGGCGGAAGCCGGCGGTCGGTGTCTCGCTGCGAACCGTTGCACCACATTTCAATTGAATAGAATGAAAGGCGCCTCCGGGCGCCGAACCCGCACCACGTGCGGGTCCGGCTCGGAGGCGCCCCATCCCCCTGTTTGCGGCGGGACCTTACTTCGTGATGGCCGTGACCACGCCGGCGCCGACCGTGCGGCCGCCCTCACGAATGGCGAAGCGGGTGCCTTCCTCGAGCGCGATCGGCGAGATCAGCTCGACGTCCATGGTGACGTTGTCGCCGGGCATGACCATCTCGGTGCCCTCCGGCAGCTTCACGACGCCGGTGACGTCCGTCGTCCGGAAGTAGAACTGCGGACGATAGCCATTGAAGAACGGCGTGTGACGGCCGCCCTCTTCCTTGGTCAGGACGTACACCTCAGCCTTGAACTGCGTGTGCGGCTTGATGGAGCCCGGCTTGACCAACACCTGGCCGCGCTCGACGTCCTTGCGGTCCACGCCGCGCAGCAGCGCGCCGATGTTGTCGCCCGCGACCGCCTGGTCGAGCAGCTTGCGGAACATCTCGACACCGGTGACGACCGTCTTCCGGGTCTCCTCCGCCAGGCCAACGATCTCGACCTCGTCGCCCACCTTCAGCGTGCCGCGCTCGACACGGCCCGTGGCCACCGTACCGCGGCCGGTGATGGTGAACACGTCCTCGACCGGCATCAGGAACGGCTTGTCGGTGTCGCGCTCCGGCGTCGGGATGTAGGTGTCGATGGCCGCCATCAGCTCGTCAATCTTGGACACCCACTGCGGATCGCCCTCCAGCGCCTTGAGCGCGGAGCCGCGGATGACCGGCACGTCGTCGCCGGGGAACTCGTACTCGTTGAGCAGCTCGCGGACCTCCATCTCGACGAGCTCGAGCAGCTCCTCGTCGTCCACCATGTCGCACTTGTTCAGGAACACGACGATGTACGGCACGCCGACCTGACGAGCGAGCAGGATGTGCTCACGCGTCTGCGGCATCGGGCCGTCGGCGGCGGACACCACCAGGATGGCGCCGTCCATCTGCGCCGCGCCGGTGATCATGTTCTTGACGTAGTCGGCGTGGCCAGGGCAGTCCACGTGCGCGTAGTGACGGTTGTCCGTCTCGTACTCCACGTGCGCGGTGTTGATGGTGATGCCGCGCTCGCGCTCCTCCGGAGCCTTGTCGATGTCCTCATACTTCTGCGCCTGGGCCTTGCCCTTCTGCGCCTGGATGGAGGTGATGGCCGCCGTCAGGGTCGTCTTGCCATGGTCGACGTGACCGATGGTGCCCACGTTCACGTGCGGCTTCGTGCGCTCGAATTTTGCCTTTGCCATGCTCAATCACTCCTTGTCCTTATTCGCCTTTGTTCTTGGCGATGATCTCTTGAGCGATGTTCTTAGGCACTTCTTCATATGAATGGAACTCCATCGAGAATGTCCCGCGGCCCTGGGTGCGCGAGCGCAGACTCGTAGAGTAACCAAACATCTCGGCCAGCGGTACAAAACCGCGGATCACGCGGGCATTGCCCCGTTGGTCCATCCCCTCGATGCGGCCCCGGCGGGAGTTGATGTCGCCCATGACGTCGCCCATGAACTCCTCGGGGACGGTGACCTCCACCTTCATGATGGGCTCGAGCAACACCGGGCCAGCCTTCGCCGCCCCCTGCTTCAGCGCCATCGAGCCCGCGATCTTGAAGGCCATTTCGGAGGAGTCGACCTCGTGGTACGACCCGTCAAACAGCGTCGCCTTGACGTCAATCATCGGATATCCGGCGATCACGCCGCTGAGCAACGCTTCCCGAATGCCCTCGTCGACCGCCGGAACGTATTCTTTCGGCACCACGCCACCGACGATCTTGTTCTCGAACTGGTAGCCGGCGCCGCGCTCAAGCGGCTCGAGGATGATCTTGACATGACCGTACTGACCGCGACCACCCGACTGGCGGATGAACTTGCCTTCCTGCTCGACCCGCTGGGTGATGGTCTCCTTGTAGGCGACCTGCGGTTTGCCGGTGTTGCACTCCACCTTGAACTCGCGACGCAGACGGTCGACCACAATCTCCAGGTGCAGCTCGCCCATACCGGCGATGATGGTCTGCCCGGTCTCCTGGTCCGTCCAGGTCCGGAAGGTCGGGTCTTCCTCGGCGAGCTTCGAGAGCGCCAGGGCCAGTTTGTCCTGATCGGCCTTGGACTTGGGTTCGACGGAGATCTCAATCACCGGATCCGGGAACTCCATCGACTCCAGCACGACCACATGTTTCTCGTCGCACAGCGTGTCCCCCGTGGTGGTGTCCTTCAGGCCCACCGCGGCGGCGATGTCGCCGGCGTACACCATGTCGATTTCCTCACGGTGGTTCGCGTGCATCTGAACGATGCGGCCGATGCGCTCACGCTTGCCCTTGGTCGAGTTGAGCACGTAGGATCCGCTCGACAGCGTGCCCGAGTACACGCGGAAGTAGGACAGCTTCCCGACGAACGGGTCGGACATGATTTTGAAGGCCAGGGCCGCGAACGGCTCGTCGTCGGAGGAGTGGCGCTCCACCTCGGTCCCGTCCGGCGTCCAGCCCTTGATGGCCGGGACGTCGAGCGGAGACGGCAGGTAATCCACCACCGCGTCGAGCATCGGTTGCACGCCCTTGTTGCGATACGACGACCCGCACAGGACCGGGAACAGCTGCGCGCTGCAGGTGCCCTTCCGGATGGCGGCCTTGAGTTCCTCGACGGTGATCTCCTCGCCCTCGAGGTACTTCATCATGAGTTCCTCGTCGACCTCCGCCGCGGCCTCCAGCAACTCTGTCCGGTACTTCTCCACGATCTCCCGCATGTCCGCGGGGATCTCGGTCTTCTCCGAACGGGTGCCGAGGTCGTCGGTGTAGATGATGGCGTCCATCTCGACGAGGTCCACCATGCCGACGAACGTATCCTCCGCACCGATGGGCAGCTGGATGGGAACGGCCTTCGCACCCAGACGATCCCGCATCTGCTGGACGCAGGCGAGAAAGTCCGCCCCGATGATGTCCATCTTGTTCACGTACGCGATGCGCGGCACGCCGTACTTGTCGGCCTGACGCCACACCGTCTCCGACTGCGGCTCGACGCCGCCCTTGGCGTCAAACACGCCCACCGCACCGTCGAGGACGCGCAGCGAGCGTTCCACCTCGACCGTGAAGTCCACGTGACCGGGTGTGTCAATAATGTTGATTCGGTGCCCTTTCCACTGCGCGGTGGTCGCGGCCGACGTGATGGTGATGCCGCGCTCCTGCTCCTGCACCATCCAGTCCATCGTCGCGGCGCCCTCGTGCACCTCGCCGATCTTGTGGACGCGACCGGTGTAGAACAGGATACGTTCGGTCGTCGTCGTCTTCCCGGCGTCGATGTGGGCGATGATGCCGATGTTGCGGGTCTTTTCAAGCGGGAATTGACGTGGCAAGAAGCGACCTCCTTTCCGACAGCCTTCGATCCGGCCTACCAGCGATAGTGCGCGAACGCCTTGTTCGCCTCGGCCATGCGGTGCGTGTCCTCTTTCTTCTTCACCGCGCCGCCTGTGCCGTTCGCCGCGTCGATGAGCTCGTTGGCCAACTTGTGGACCATCGTCTTCTCACCGCGCAACCGCGCGTACTGCACCAGCCAACGCAGCCCGAGCGTGATCCGACGATCCGGACGCACCTCGACCGGCACCTGGTAGTTGGAACCGCCCACACGGCGGGCCTTGACCTCCAGCACCGGCATGACGTTCCGCATCGCCTCTTCCAGAATCTCCATCGGGTCCTTGTTCGTACGCTGGCGGATCTCATCAAACGCCGCGTATACAGTGCGCTGCGCAACACCCTTCTTGCCGTCGCGCATCACCTTGTTGATCAGACGGGTCACCATCTTGTTCCCGTAGATCGGGTCCGGCATGACGTCCCGGCGCGGGACAGGACCTTTTCTCGGCACGGATGTCGGCCTCCTTTCATCATGCTCGATTTTCACAGGAATCACCCGACCGGCCCGTCCACCGAAGGGGCGGACGGTCTTGCCGGGTGCCTTATCGTTTCAGTGATCCAAAGCCAGGATCAGGACTTCTGCTTCGGCCGCTTCGCGCCATACTTGGAGCGGCCCTGCATGCGGTCCTTCACACCGGCCGTGTCGAGCGCACCGCGCACGATGTGATAGCGCACACCCGGCAGGTCCTTCACACGACCGCCGCGCACCAGCACGACGGAGTGCTCCTGCAGGTTGTGCCCGATGCCCGGGATGTACGCGGTCACCTCGACCTGGTTGGTCAGGCGGACACGGGCGTACTTCCGAAGCGCCGAGTTCGGTTTCTTCGGCGTCATCGTCCCCACACGGGTGCACACACCGCGCTTCTGCGGAGAGGGCAGCTCAAACTCCTTCTTGTCAAAGCTGTTGTACCCCTTCTGCAGCGCCGGAGACTTCGATTTCTTCTCTATCGGCTTACGGCCTTTGCGGACCAGTTGGTTCATGGTCGGCATGGCTGCACCTCCTTCCAGTTCGGTTCACGGGTGAACGGCATGTCCACAGAGCCTGGCGGTTCGCGGATGGACAAAAGAAAAAACCGTTTCCGGCACGCGTGACATCGTGCGGCGCCCGGAGCCCTCACTCCTCCAGAATGGCGGCGGTGGCCGCTCCGACCTCGATGCCACAGGCCTTGCCCAGCTGTTTCATGGTGTCCACCCACAGGACCGGCACACCGCGCTCCTGGGCGAGCGACAGCACCGGTTGGATCACCCGCGCATCGGCGTCACGGGCGACATACACCTGCTTGGCGAGGGACTGCTGAAGTGCTTTGGTCGTTTGGTTGGTGCCGATTGTCCGCTTGCGCGCAAGGCGAATGCGATCCAACGACATCGCAAAGCCCCCTCACATCTACACCCGTGCTCTAGGCACACTCAGAGATTCTATCACCCCGCGAAGCAGGCTGTCAACTTGCATCCTGATATTGCAAGCCCCCGGGAAGCCGCGCCACGCCTGGGTCCGCGGCCTCCCGAGCGCCGGTCGGGGTGAGTCTCAGCCGGCGGTGCCGGTCAGGACTCGCCGGCTCCGACCGCCTCTTCCGCTCCCTCCGCCACGGGCTCCGCAACCGGGTCATCGTCGCTCTCAATCTCGAGATGACGGTAACGGGCCATGCCGGTTCCGGCCGGGATCAGCTTGCCGATGATCACGTTCTCCTTGAGGCCGAGCAGCCGGTCCACCTTGCCCTTGATGGCGGCGTCGGTCAACACGCGCGTCGTCTCCTGGAACGAAGCGGCGGACAAGAACGAATCGGTCTCCAGAGACGCCTTGGTGATGCCAAGCAACGCCGGACGCGCCACCGCGGGTTCCTTGCCTTCCCAGAGCACCTTGCGGTTGGCCTCCTCGTACTCGAACAGGTCGACGTAGGTGCCCGGGAGAAGGTCGGTGTCACCCGCATCCAGGACGCGCACCTTGCGCAGCATCTGGCGGATCATCACCTCGATGTGCTTATCGTTGATGTCCACGCCCTGCAGACGGTACACGCGTTGGACCTCACGCAGCAGGTAGTTCTGCACGCCCTGGAGTCCCTTGACGCGCAGCATCTCCTTCGGGTCGACGGAACCCTCGGTCAGCTCGTCGCCCGCCTCGACGCGCTGGTCCTGCATCACCCGGATGCGCGATCCGTACGGAATCGCGTAGACCTTCGTCTCCCCTTCGCCCGTGACCTCAATCTCGCGCTTTTCCTTGCCCTCCCGGATCGCCGACACGACGCCGTCGATCTCGGTGATCACCGCCTGGCCCTTCGGATTGCGCGCCTCGAACAGCTCCTGGATGCGCGGGAGACCCTGTGTGATGTCGTCGCCCGCCACACCGCCGGTGTGGAACGTGCGCATCGTCAGCTGTGTACCCGGCTCGCCGATGGACTGGGCGGCGATGATGCCGACGGCCTCACCGATTTCCACCATCTTGCCGGTCGCGAGGTTCTTGCCGTAGCAGTTGACGCACACCCCGTGCTGGGTCCGGCAGGTGAGCACCGACCGGATGATGACCTCCTTGATCCCCGCCGCGACAATCCGGGCGGCGATGTCGGCGTCGATGAGCTGGTTCTTCGACACCAGCTTCTCGCCGGTCTCGGGATGGTACACGTCCTGGAACGCGACGCGCCCCTCGATGCGGTCGTACAGATCTTCGATGACCTCGCGGCCGTCCCGGATCTCGGCGACGCGCAGACCCTTGTCCGTACCGCACTCCACCTGGCGGACGATGGTGTCCTGCGCCACGTCGACCAGGCGCCGGGTCAGGTACCCGGAGTCCGCGGTGCGAAGCGCCGTGTCGGCGAGACCCTTGCGGGCGCCGTGGGTCGAGATGAAGTACTCGAGCACCGACAGGCCCTCGCGGAAGTTCGATTTGATGGGCAACTGGATGATGTGGCCCGACGGATTGGCCATCAGGCCGCGCATGCCGGCGAGCTGGGTGATCTGCGACTGGCTGCCGCGGGCGCCGGAGGTGGCCATCATGTAAATCGGGTTCAGCTCATCCATGCTCTGCATCAGGGTCTGCGACAATTTCTCCTTCGCCTCGCTCCAGATCTGGCTGAAGGAGACGTACTTCTCCTCACCGGTGATGAGACCGCGCCGATACTGCTGTTCCAGCTTCCGGTCTTTCTGTTCCGCCTCGGCGATGATCGGCGCCTTCTCTTTGGGCACGATGATGTCCGCGACGGAGATGGTGATGCCGGCCAGCGCCGAGTAGTGGAACCCGAGCTTCTTGACCTTGTCGAGGATCTCCGAGGTCGTCGTGGTTCCGTACCGGCGGAAGCACTCGTACAGGATGTTCCCGAGGTCCTTCTTGATGATGGCCTTCGGGATGGGCCGGTTCTTGATCCGCTCGGCGAGATCCACGCCCTTTTCAAAGATGAAGGTCTCATCCGGCGTGCCGACGAGCAGGTTCTGCCGCGCGCCGCTGTGCAGATACGGGAAGTCCTTCGGGAAGATCTCGTTGAAGATCAGCTTCCCGGGCGTCGTCACGAGCAAAGCGTTCTGTTGCTCCGGCGTGAACGAGGTCTTCCCGAGCGAACGGGCGGGCAGCGCCACGCGCGTGTGGACGGTGATCTGGCGCTCCTGGTAGGCCATCATCACCTCGTCGGGATCGGCGAAGAGGCGGCCTTCCCCGGGGGCGCCGGGCAACTCGATGGTCAGGTAGTACGGGCCGAGCACCATGTCCTGAGTCGGCGTGACCACCGGTTTGCCGTCCTTCGGGTTCAGGATGTTGTGCGCCGCCAGCATCAGCAGGCGCGCCTCCGCCTGCGCCTCGGCCGACAGCGGCACGTGGACGGCCATCTGGTCGCCGTCGAAGTCGGCGTTGTAAGCCGTGCACACCAACGGGTGCAGTTTGATGGCGCGCCCCTCGACGAGGATCGGCTCGAAGGCCTGAATCCCCAATCGGTGCAGGGTCGGGGCGCGGTTGAGCAACACCGGGTGTTCTTTAATCACGTCTTCGACGACGTCCCAGACCTCCGGCGACACCCGCTCCACCTTGCGCTTGGCGCTCTTGATGTTGTGCGCCAGACCGCGTGCGACCAGCTCCTTCATGACGAAGGGCTTGAACAGCTCCAAGGCCATCTCCTTCGGCAGGCCGCACTGGTACATTCTCAGCTCGGGCCCGACGACAATCACGGAACGGCCGGAGTAGTCGACGCGCTTGCCGAGCAGGTTCTGCCGGAACCGCCCCTGTTTGCCCTTCAGCATGTGCGACAGCGACTTGAGCGGGCGATT
>NZ_JAIMAV010000110.1 GCF_023511815.1 Alicyclobacillus sp. | reverse complement strand
GCGGGCACCATTCCGGCGGTGATCATGGCGTTTGTCGCCGAGTTTGTCATGGGCCGGCTGGAGCGTTGGTTGACGCCGAAGGGCCTGCGGGTGTGAGAGGCACTCGGCCCGAGCGGCCTTCGGTTCGATGGCCCGAAACGGCGTTGGCGGCCATCGCAATCCTGTGGGGGGTGAGGAGTTGAAGCGACGGAATCGAGTTCTGCAGGCCGCGGGTGTGTTGGCGATGGCGACGGTGCTGGCTTCGGGGTGTGGCGCCTCCGCGAAGGGCAACGAGGCGGCCAAGACCGGCCAGGTGTCCGAGATCACCATCGCGGCGCAGGACTTCTCGGAGCCGTTGATCGACGATTACATGGTGAAAGAGTTGATTGAGGCGAAGACCCCGATCCGGGTGACGGTGAAAAAGACCTCCGGCGCATCGGGCCTGATGCATTCGATGCTCCAGCAGGGCGATATCCAGATGTATCTGGGCTATGACGGAACCGAGTTCACGGGCCCGCTCAAGCAGTCGTACACCGGTGCTTTCGCCGGAAACCCGGACAAGGTGGCGCAGTACGTCAAGGACCAGGAGATGAAGCAGTTTCACGCCTGGGTCTCGCCATCGCTCGGCTACGAGGACACCTACGCGCTGGCGGTGACGGAGCAGACGGCGCAGAAACTCCATCTGAAGACCGTCTCGGACGCCGCCCCGCACGCCAAAGATTGGGTGCTCGCGACCGATTCGACCTTCCAGGCCCGCCAGGGGGATGGCCTGACCGGGTTTGAACAGGCGTACGGGATGAAGTTCAAGTCCGCCAAGGCGATGAGTTACGACATGATGTACCCGGCGCTGCAGAAGGGTGCGGTCGATGCGGCGGTGGTGTACTCCACCGACGGGCGGCTCAAGAAGTTGCACGAGGTGCCGCTGGAAGACGACAAACACTTCTTCCCGCCGTACCACGCGGTGCTGATTGCGGATGCGAACACCGTCCAGGCCGCGCATTTGGACGAGGTCCTGGCGCCGCTGTGGGGCGCTATCACCACCGAAGACCAGACGGAGATGAACTACGAGGTCGACGTGCTCAAGAAGGACCCGGAGGAGGTCGCGCACGCGTTTCTGGTCAAGAAGGGCCTTCTCAAGGAGTAGCACCAGGGATAGCGCGCCACAACAGGCGCTCGGGCCGGCCATACGATGGGCCGGCCCTCTTCACGCCCGCCGTTCGGCGAGATACTGTTCCAATCCGCGGTTGCGCAGGACGCACGCCGGACAGGTGCCGCATCCGGAGCCGATGATTCCGTTGTAGCAGGTGAGGGTCCTGTCGCGAACGAGATCGAAACAGCCCAACTCGTCCGCCAGGGCCCAGGTGTCCCGTTTCGTCAGCCACATCAGTGGGGTGTGGATGACGAACTCGTAGTCCATCGCCAGGTTCAGGGTGACGTTCAGCGATTTGATGAACACGTCCCGGCAGTCCGGATATCCGCTGAAATCCGTCTGGCAGACGCCGGTGACGATGTGCCGGGCGCCCCGCTGTTTGGCGAGGATGGCGGCGAACGAGAGAAAGATCAGGTTGCGCCCGTCGACGAAGGTCGAGGGCAGGCCCTCTTCACCCACTTCGATCTCGATGTCCCGCCGCGTCAGGGCGCTTGGCGCCAGCTGGTTGAGCAGGTCGAGACGAAGGACGTGGTGCGGAACGGACAACTCCTCGGCGATGCGCTTGGCACATTCGATCTCCAGCTCGTGGCGCTGGTTGTAGTCAAAGGTCACCGCCTCCACCTGTCCGAACCGGCGCATCGCCCACACCAGGCAGGTGGTGCTGTCCTGGCCGCCGCTGAAAACCACCACGGCCTGTGGCGTCTCTTGGACCTTTGGTGTATCACTCATGCGGCATCCCTCCTCGGCTCGTTGCCCATTATGCCGCATTCGACCCGCCGGGTCCATGCGCCGCCTCTCGGAATGGGATACAATAGCCGTCGGGAAGGATTTCCTGCAAGCCGTTTGAAAAGGTGAAGGCCATGTGGTACTGGTGGTTGCTCGGCGCCGTGGCGCTGACGGTGGTGTTGCTCGGCGCCATGTTGGTGTGGCAGGCGCGACGGTTTCGGCGGGAGGTCCCGCATCCGCCCTATCGGCAGCCGGCGGTGCGCCCGGCGCCGTCGATGTGGCGCGACGACGCTGTGCAGGTGTGCTGGGTGGGCCACTCCACCCTGTACATTCGATGGCGGGGCTTGGGCATCCTGACCGATCCGGTGTTCTCGGAGCGCGCGGGCGCCTGTCTGCCGGGGGAGGTGGTGGTCGGTGTGAGGCGGCACACCGCTCCGGCGATGCGCCTGGAGGAGCTGGCCGGGCGCGTGGATCTCATTCTGCTCTCTCACGCCCACATGGATCACTTTGACATCCCGTCGCTGAGGCGGCTGGCCGACCCACGGGTGACGGTGGTCACCGCGGCCGGCACCGGCCGGCTTTTGCGCCGGATGGGCTTCGGCCGTGTGGTGGAATTGCCGACCGGCCAGTCCGTCACGACGGACGGCGGTCTTCGGGTTCGGGCGCTCCCGGTTCGCCACTGGGGGGCACGATTTCCCTGGAACCGGGATTACGGTTGGAATGGGTACCTCGTGGAGAAAGACGGGGTGCGGCTGGTGTTCGCCGGCGACACCGCGTACACCCCCGCCTTCCGGGAACTGGCCGCCGAGGGTCCCGTCGACATCGTCTGCATGCCCATCGGGGCGTACAATCCGTACATCTACAATCACTGCACCCCCGAGCAGGCCTGGCAGATGTTCGTCGAGGCGGGGGGGAGATGGCTGGTTCCCATGCACTGGGACACGTTCGTCCTTTCGCGCGAACCGGTGGCGGAACCGCTGGAGCGTCTGCTCGCCGCGGCCGGTCCCGAGCAGGACCGGGTGGTCATCCGGCGGCACGGGGAGGTGTTCACCCTGCCCGATTCGGCGCCGGCCGAACGGCCCCGACGCCGTTCAGTCCTCGAAGCGTGAGGCGAGCGCCGCCACGACGGACGCGTCGAACCACGTCCCGGCCCGCTCCCACAGCTCCGCCATGACTCGGCTGTGGGGCAGTCCGCGCACGGTGACGCCGGTCGCGTAGTGGTCGGCGACAGCGAGCACGCGCGCGAGCGGATGCAACGCCTGCAACCGTCTGCCGTGCGGGTAACCGGTGCCGTCGACGTGCTCGTGATGCTGCTCGATGACCGTCAGCACGGCCGGGGGGATCCCGAGCGGTTCCAACATGCGGATTCCGAGCACGGGATGCTGCTGGTAATCTCGCCACGCTTCCGGAGAGCGCTTCGGATTTGCCAGCACGTCCGGTTCCATCGCCGTCAGGCCGTAATCGGCGAAACGGCACGCGTAGGTGAGCGTGTGCCGGTCCCGAGCCGGAAGCTCCAGCGCGTCGGCAATCTCTTGGGCGTAGTGCACCCGGGTGTCAATCAGGTGGCTGAAATCCGGATGCAACACCTCCTGGGCGTTCATCACCTCGAGCCAGGTGAGGAACTTGGCGACGTCCTCCGCGCGCACGCCCGGGAGAATTGGCCCGGATCCCGCCGCCTGGCTCGGCGCCTGCAGGAGGCGGTCCAGCTCGCTCTGGGCCTGGGTCCACTCCCGCCACATGTCGAGCCGTCCGAACATCAGCTGCGCCTTCTCCATCAGTCGAACGGCGAGATCGCGCTCACCCGCCCGCTCCGCGAGCAACGCCAACAGACGGCAGAAACGGGAGATCTCCCGCCTGGCGTTGTGCATCACCGACGACCACACATGGGGGAGCGCCGCGGACGCCCACCGGAGGCCGGACGCCACGTCGCCCTGCAGGAAATACAGGCGGCTGAGCTCGGTGTGAGCGTGCAAAGGGACCTCGCTCTCTCCGGCGACGGCCCGCATCAGGTACCATTTCGCTTCGTCATAGTGGCCGAGTTCCAGGCAGAACACGCCGAGGTTCAGATACAGCTCATCGTATCCGTCCTCCTGGCCCGCTTCGGTGAACGCCTCGAGGCTTCGCAGGGCGCTCTCGTACCCCTCCGAGTAAAATCCGTTGATCCACTGGACATCGCTGAGGTTGTTGTACAACACACCGCGCAGCAGCGGAGACAGATGCGGCCGGTCGTGAAACAGGATCTCGGTGATCAGGCGGTGGGACCGATCGGGATGAATGTAGCGGTACGCGACCGCGAGATTGATCCGGTACCGCACCGAGCACCCGGGGGAGCGGGCGGCGTCCGCGGCGCGCGAGAACCACCGGACGCTCTCCTGGTAGCGGCCGAGCGCCAACAGGACACGCCCGATTTGATGACAGGCCTCCGGGCGAAGGTCCTCCGGCCACTGGGCGATGGCATCGGGGGCCAGCGCCTCGAGTGCCGCGTGCAACAGATTGCGCCGGATGAGAGCGATGCCGCGCTCCAGCCGAAGGGCCCACGGGGACTGGGTGCTCACGGTCATCGTCATCTCTCTCCGTACACGGGTATGGTGAACAAAAACCGGCTGCCCCGCTGCGGGGCGGACGTGATCCTCAGCTGTCCGCCGAGGTACGCGGTCCGCTCCTGCATTCCGGCGATGCCGTAACGGCCCGCGGGGATGGCGGCGGGATCGAACCCCTTTCCGTCGTCCGCGATGTCGATGTGAAGTTCCGGCCCAGAGCGCGTCAGGGACATCCGGATGCTCGAAGCCTCGGCGTGTTTCCGGATGTTTTGAAACACCTCCTGCACCAGGCGGTACAGCGCCACCTGCTTGGCGGGAGCGAAATCGTCGTGCACATCCGGGGCCACGGTCAATTCAATGGAAACCGGCCATTCTTCCTGTGCCCGGCGGCACAATTCGGTGACCGCCTTGATGAGGCCCACCTCGTCGATGGCGACGGGGCGCAGGTCGTAGATCAGGCGTCGGATGCTGTTGACGATACCGACCACGCGCCGGTTCAACCGGGCAAGTTCCGCCTCGGCCAACTCCGGATTGGTCTTGAGCATGCGCTGGATGATCTCCAGGCGCATGCTGACGTTGGTGATGTCCTGCGCCGGCCCATCGTGCAGGTCCCGCGCGATGCGCCGGCGCTCTTCCTCTATGAGTCGAATCGCTTGGTCCGTCCGGTCGTACACCGGAAGTTCCCCATGTCTCATCGTTCACACCGTACCTTTTTCACCACAGGTGGCTGTCTCTCTCTGTGCTCGTCCACAGTGTACAGCACAAAGAGGCCGGTGGGAACTATTCGACGACAATGGGGAGGGTGCCGTTGGACGAGTATCCGCCGGAGTCGGCGGTGGATCCGGAGGACGTGGTGGACGAAGCATCGGCGAGTGCCAACGGGGTGCTTGCGGTGAGCAACGACAGCGTGGTCAACAGAGCGAGGAGGAAGCGTTTCATGGGAATCTGCTCCTTTCTAACGGGTAGGAATCCGACAACCCGGCTGCCCTGGCGGTTCCCGGGAGACCGCGGTAGGCCCGTGGCTTTGCGCCCCTGCCTTTCGGACAGGTTTGCCTTTGTGTCCTATTCTATCCTGGCAATGTTTCACTGTCAACGAGAAATCATAGAATTCTGAGGATGGACTTTTCAACGTTTGTGGAATACAGTCAGACTGGGCGGGGAGGCTCTCGCGGCGCGGAATTCAGCGCGGATGCCGGCGCGGGGGTGCAGGGCGTATACGCGCTGACGCCGCCTGGCCACACCGAATACAGGAGCGGTTCCACAGATGTGCGATTCGCGTCGAATCTGGAGGCGTCCATGATACAGAAACGTCGGTGATGTGTGTGAGAGAACTGATGGAGACCGGGATCCCGGGTCTTGACCGGATGCTCGGCGGCGGGATTCCCGCCGGCGCGGCCGTGTTGGTGGAAGGGGGGCCGGGGACCGGAAAGAGCGTCCTGGGAATGCAGTTCGTCCATGCGGGCGCATGCCGAGGGCTCCCCGGGGTGTACATCACGTTCGACGTGCTGCCGGAACAGTTGTACAAGGAGGCCGCGAGCTTCGGGTGGGACCTACGGGCGCTCGAAGACAGCGGCCTGTTGCGCGTGGTGTGCACCAACCCGGAGGCGTTCCTCGATCTCGCTCGCACGGATCCACGCTGGTTGGAAGGCTGGTTGCCGGGGGACGGGGGGGCGCGGCTGGTGATCGACAGTGTGACCGCCTTGCTCGAAGCCGCGAGATCGCAACCGGACCATCGCGAGGTCCTGCGCGGGCTTCGCGGCATCATGAGGCGGCACCGGTGGACGACACTCTGGATCCGGGACGGCGTGCCGGCCGAGGAAGGCCCGGAACACTACGTCGCGGACGGAATTCTGAGATTGGGGGCTCGAGTGCAGGGAGATGCCGGTTGCGAGCGCACGCTGACGGTCGTGAAGATGCGCGGGGCGCCCGCCGTCCCCCAGACCGGCGTGATGCGCGTGACCTCCGCCGGGATTGCCGTGGTCCCCCCGGCCGATCTCCCGTCGATGGCTTCGGATGGGGGCGCAGGGGCGAGGAGGCCCTCGAATGGAGGGGAGGCGAACGCGGAGGGGGTCGCCGCCATGCCGTTGGACGACCTTTTGTCCTGGGCGTTGCCGGCAGGCGGGGTCCTCGTTCTGGACGTCGAGGCCCGCGCGCAGTACCGGAGGCTGTTGGAGCAGATCCTGCGGCACCGGGCGGACGCGGGAGACGACTGTTTCCTGGTCACCCTGCCCGACTGGGCGGGGATGCAGGACGCCTTGCGCCGGTACGCGGAGCTGGCCTCCTGGTGGCGCGAGGGGCGGTTGTACATCACCGGTCCGCCCCCGGGAAGCCGACGGCTCGGCGGAAATCCCGCGTTTCGGCGGACGCGCCGCGCGGGATGCGCACCGTCGAAACGCGCGCTGATGATCCGGATGTACCGCCTGCTCGCGCGGGAGGTTCGGCGTGGGCGGCGGTGGTTCGCCTGGATTGACACGAACGCCGCGGTGGGAGCCTGGGGGATGGAGGATCTGGCGTCACATCTGCCCGCGGTCCTTCGCGTACTGCGGTCGCTCGGGGTCACGACCCTGCTGGTGGCGGACCTCAGGGCGCTCGGAAACCGTTTGGCCAGCGGGATCACCTCCCTGGCGGACGGCGTGATTCAGATGTGGACCACCGTCGATTACCAGTATCTACAGGTGGTGAAATCCGCCAGCGGGCGGACGGCGGGGCCGTACATCGTGAGGATGGACGCGGATCATCCGACGGTCACCCTGGTCTGACGGTCATGCGCCGAGGGGACGGCCGGCGCATGGCGGGGGCGATTCACCGCGCTCGGGTATGGGTGTCATCGCGATGCACCGGGCTGATGATGAGACGGAGGCGATTGCGGCGTGAGAGACGACCTTGAGGGCACACGGGGTGAGGGTCCGGACGCCGGATGGGAGAGCGAAGCGCTCCGGGCCTGCGAAGACCTGTTCGAACGAAATCCCGGGCTCGTCGAGGGTGCCGCCGGCGTGGCTCTGCGGATTGGCCGGGCGGAGGCACCCGTCGCGGCGGCCCTGGAGGAGCTGGTTCGGCGAGGCGAGTTGACCCGATGCTGCGCCGGTGGTCGGATGTTGTACCGGTATGCGGCCGCACGGGCCGGCCGTCCTTCGAGCGGATCGCCCGGGGCGGCCGCGGCGGAGCGACCCGCGAGGGCGAAGGTCATCGCGGAGTTGGCGGCGGGCCTGGCCACGGGCCAAACACCCGTGGATTGGGGCGCGCCGTTGACCGAGCGGGAGCGGGAAGTGTGCGCATTGGTGCGGCGGGGATGGACCAACCGGGAGATTGGGCGGTGGCTGCACATCAGTGAACACACGGTCAAAAACCACCTCACGAACATCTTCAGGAAGCTGGGGGTCTCCGACCGCCGGCACCTGATTCGCCTCGGTACGGAACCTTCCTAGGAAACCCCTGCGGAGGGCGGATCGAAAGTTAGGAAATCCGGGGGATGGGACGGTCCGCCTAAAATCGACAATAATCGACAGTAACAGACAAGAGGCGACACAGAGACAAAGCGGGCTTCCGGTCGCCTGAACAGGGATTCTCCACAGGTACAGTGCCACCAACCGCATACCGCATCAGGGCAAATCAACGGAAACGTTGAGACGCAAAGCCACGGGTCTACG
>NZ_JAIMAV010000109.1 GCF_023511815.1 Alicyclobacillus sp. | reverse complement strand
CTCAGATTCTGGTTTGGATGCTTGTTTTCATCCATGTGGCGCTCACCTCATTCACGAGTGTCGCCACATTGCCAATGATTTATACCACGGTCCGCCGGAGATTCGCAGAAACTCCCGCCGTCTTCACACAACCACCGCGGAAGCGCTCAGTACACGCCGCCAACCCGCGTCCCGGGATAGAAGTGGGCGAGGATGTCCCGCCACGAGCGGCCCGCGGCCGCCATCGCGCACGCCTCGTGGAGACTCATGCCGATCCCGCTGCCCTCCCCCTCCACCCGCACGACCAGCTTGCCCCCATCGGATGCGAGCGTGAAGTGGGTGGACGCAAGCCCGAGCCGGGCGGCGAAGTCCGTGCCGGACCAGACCCGCCCGCCGCTGGTGACGCGTTTGACGTACCCGTACGGATCCACCAGATCGACGCGAAACGTCGCCGGATCGGGCGCGGCGGACGCGGACGCGGCGGGACCCCCGGCGTCTCCACTGGCCGACGCGCCGCCCGCCGCCTGCCCTCCCGCGGCCCCACTGGCCGACGTACCGCCCACCGCCTGCCCTCCCGCGGCCCCGTTCGACGGCGGCCAGCCCAGGCGGTCCGCGAGATCGATCGGCGAAAACCGCAGCGTCTCCACGGGCAACGAGGCGGCGTCATCGGGGCAGGGCACGGATGGGAGATAGGGAATCTTGCGTCCCAACGCCTGTTCGGCGTCGCGGGTGCGGCCGGCCGAGCGGCCGAAGAGAAAGGCCAGGATGGGCTGCCCCTGATACGTCAGGATCTGGCCGTCGGTGGACTGAACCGCCTGCTGAAAGCGGGCGCTGTAGACCGGATCGCGCGCGCCGAACCGGGCGGACTGCGCCGCCGGAGGCAGAAGCGGCAGGTCCAGGACCGGGCTGTCCGTGAGGTCCGCCTGATTCCGGTACGCCAACGTGGAACCGTCCTGGGCCGGGTGCGACAGCGCCCGCACCGCGTATGTCCGGGCCGCGATGGCTGCGGCCTGCAGGGCCGCCATGGGGGCGTCCGGCGGCAGTTGGGCGGCCAGGGTCGCCACCAACCAGTCGTTGAGCGCCATCGGCGTCACCTGGCCGGTCTCCATGCGGTACACCCGCAGCGTGGTGTGCGCGTCCCAACTCTGCGTCCACGCCTGCACCGGCCTGCTTCCTCCGGGGCCGTGGACCAACAGGGCCATCCCGGACGGCAACAGGATCATCGCGACAAAGGCCGCCGCGACGAGGATGCCCGCGCGTCCGGCCGGCCCGATGCGATGCGTCCACCCTCTTCGTATGGTCGGTATGCGCAAGGCGTGTCCCCCCTTGACATGCGGTTCGGGATGCGGACAACCCTGCGAAGATGACTATGCCGGCGCAAAGGGGATTATGTGCGGAGGCTGATTTGCGTGGGATGGTGCTCGGGGGAGGCGGACGGAAGGCCCGATGGCCGAGCGGGGATGCGACCCGTCCCACAGGACGGATCCCATCCCCGCCGCCCCAGACCCGCGTCTCAGATGATGATGGCCGGCCGCGGCCAGATGCCAAAGATGCCGCCGTACGGGATGAACATGCCGGGAAACGGCAGGATGAACTGCGCCTGGCGAACGTCCTGTTCCGGCGTCAGGGTCTCCGCCTCAGCGCGAATCTCTTCCTGTGCCCGTTCCGATCCCGCGGCCAGCGCCACCGGATGGATCAACACGATCCCGTCGTGGAGCGCCCGATGCAGCAGCCCGGCGTGCATTCCGTAGATGGAATGGCAGTGAACCCACTTGCCGACGTACGGCTTGACGACCTCTTTGTGAATGACCTCCACTTCCATATCGCCGACACCCTCCGGATGAATTTTGGTCTCTGCCGTTACCATACGTCGCATCCGTGCGCCGGTTCGGGACGTGCGCCCACGCGGGCGGTTGTCCTGGAAAAGATGGGCACCCGCACGACCCCCGCAACGCCGGCCGCGCCGCCGAACGATATAGCAGGTGCCTGGGTTGCAACCCTCGGGTGCCAAAGCCCTGGCAGCCGTGCGATGGGCCGTTTCACTTCTTCCTCTGTTCTGTTTCCCCCTTACCCCTTTTGCAGCCGGTATCCGGCTGCGCTTTTTTGCGATCCCGCCGGACAAGCCCCACACGCAAAAAAGGCCCGCTGCGCATGTTGCAGCGAGCCCTTGCTGTTCGCGAGATTATGGGCGATCTACGCCTCCACGCGGCGGATGTTCGCACCGAGCGACTGGAATTTCCCGACCAAATCCTCGTAGCCGCGGTCGATGTGATGGACGCCGCCGACGGTCGTCATCCCGTCCGCCATCAGGCCGGCGATGACCAGGGCCGCCCCGGCCCGCAGATCGGTCGCGGTCACCTCCGCGCCCGTCAGGCGCTCGGTGCCCTCAATCACGGCGGTCCGCCCCTCGATGTGGATCTCCGCACCCATCCGCTGCAGCTCGGCGACGTGCATGAAACGATTCTCGAAGACCGTCTCCGTCATCAGGCTGGTGCCCTGCGCCGTCGTCAGGGCCGCCACCATCTGCGCCTGCAGGTCCGTGGGATACGCCGGATAGTAGTGCGTCTTGACGTCAATGGCGCGCAGGCGCGATCCCTCGATGGGCCAGACCTTCATCCCGCGCACGTCATCCTCAATCTGCGCCCCCGCCTCGGTCAGCTTCGCGACCAGGGCCGCCAGGTGGTGCGAGAGCGCGTTCTCCACATACACGCCGTTGCCCATCACGGCGCCGGCGATGAGGAACGTCCCCGCCTCGATGCGATCCGGAATCACGCTGTGCACCGCGCCGTGCAGCTCCTTGACGCCCTCGATGCGGATGGTGTCCGTCCCCGCCCCGCGCACGCGGGCGCCCATGGCGTTGAGGTAGTTGGCGAGATCGACATTCTCCGGTTCCTTGGCCGCGTTCTCGATGATGGTCTGCCCATTGGCCAGACACGCCGCCATCATGATGTTCTGGGTGGCGCCGACGCTGGCGATGTCCAGGTAGATGCGCGCGCCGCGCAGGCCGCCCCGCGGCGCCCGCAGGTGGACGCAGCCGTTCTCCACCGAAACGGTGGCCCCCATCGCCTCGAAGCCCTTGATATGTAGATCCACCGGCCGCGGTCCGATGTTGCATCCGCCCGGCAGCGCGATGATGGCCTCGCCGAACCGGGACAGAAGCGGTCCCGCCACGACGAACGACGCCCGCATGCGGCGGACGAGATCGTACGGGGGCTCCACGCTGGAAAGGTGTGTGGCGTCGACGCGAATGGCGTGATCGACCCAGTCCACCTTCGCCCCGAGCGCGGCGATGGTCTGCGCCATGTGCTGCACATCGAGCAACGAGGGAACCTCTTCAATCACGCTGACTCCCCTGGACGCCAGCAAACTGGCTGCAAGGATGGGCAGCACGGCGTTTTTCGCTCCGCCGATGCGGACCGAGCCCTCCAGGCGCCGGCCGCCTTCGATGATGATCTTTGCCATTGCGTCAACTCCTGTGCGCCAAACCCTGCGTCCTTCGGTGGGAGCCACAGCACTCCCCACCGTCCCTCGGGCGGGCGCACGGATGGCCGCCGTCAGTAGGAGACGGTGATGATGGGAGTGCCGATCAGGACGTCGGTTCGCTGGTGGTAGGTGTCGTCATGGATGGCCACTTGCAGGTTCATGCGATGTCCATGGGTCAGGATGCCGCCCGGCGCCAGGGGGGAATCGGCCGAGATGCTGACCACCCCGTCACTCGTGATGCCCTCCACCCGGCGGGCCTGCACCGCCCCTAAAGCTTCGGAGATGAGCCGCTCCTTTTGACCGCCACTCATTCTAGCATTCACGGATCCTTCGATACAACCGCTAATTTGTGGCGTGAACCCGGCTCCGGCCACGTTTTGTTGCACCGCCGCAAAGTCGGCTCGGAACCCGGCGGCGACCGGCTCCGGGACCCCCGTCGCTTGAGCGGGCGCGGCCGAGGCCCGGGCGGTGGCCGAATGTGCGTTCGCGCCCGTCTCCGGCTGGAAGGCTCGATCCACGCGCACGACCAACACGGTGGTGTCCTCACCCTGGCTCGGGTGATACGACGATGCGGTCAACATCACGCTGGCGCCGTCGGCCCTCTGACCATAGATTGCGCAAAACGTGTCGTTTTTTGCCGACCGCTGGACTTTTTTCGCGTTTTGAAGGTGGAAATCCTGCTGCAACCGGTCCAGAATGGCCTCCAGCTGGGATTCGGACAAAAAGCGGCCGTTTTGCTGGCTCCAGCTGTGCACCTCGTAGCCGAGGGCGGCGGCGCCGGTGGCGCGAAAGCTCTGCACCACCAGGTCCGCGGAGTTCCGGGATCCCTGACCCGCCTGGGCGTCCGCCGCCGCGACGGTGCGCTCCGGATTGGCCGCCTGAACGGTCGACACCTGCCCCCGCATCGCGGCCATGCCGACCCCCACCGCCAAGACCGCCAACCACCACCGCTTCATCCTCATCGTCCCCTCTCCCGGATGCGTTCTACTCGCAGTCTGGGCACGCGGGAGAGGGTTTATACCAAAGGCGGGACTTATTTTCGTAGAGGCGATAGAAGGAGGGACGCCCTCATCCCGCCAGGCGGCGGGGGAACAGGTACGACGCCAGACACAGCATCCCCAGGCCCGCGACGGCCAGCACCAGCAGGTCCACCCACACCGCGTGGGTGCCGACGCCGAGCAGCAGACCGCGCAACCCGTCGACCAGGTACGTCATCGGGTTGAGGGTCGCCACCACCTTCAGCCAGGCGGGCATGATGTCAATCGGATAGAGGGCGTTGGACGAGAAGAACAGCGGCATCGTGATCACCTGGCCGATCCCCATCATCCGCTCGCGCGTCTTCAACAGCGCGGCGAGCACCATCGACATGCCGGCAAAGAAGGCCGCGCCGAGGACGACGAGCACCAGCACGCCGAACACGCCCCAGCCCATGCGCAGCCGCACGCCGACCAGCCACGACAGCACCAGCACAATCACCGCCTGGCTGACTGCCCGCGTCGAGGCGCCGAGTTGTTTCCCGAGGACCAGGGCGGAGCGATGCATGGGCGTCGTGAGGAACTTCTGCAGCAGGCCCATGTCGCGCTCCCATATGATGGCGATCCCGTAGAAGATCGAGATGAAGGTCACGGACTGCGCGAGAATGCCGGGCGTGAGAAAGGCCATGTACGACACGCCGCCCGTCGGCACGACGCGCAGCCGGCCGAAGGCCTGCCCGAACACCAGCAGCCACAGCGCCGGCTGGACGGCGCGCATGATCAGCTCGGAGGGGTCGCGGCGGAGTTTGCGCAGCTCGAGATCGACCAGCGTGGCGGCGTGGACCAGGTAGCGCCAGACGGGGTTGGTGTAGACATCCGGTTGCGCATCAACCGAGGCGCCGTGCGGTCCGGCGTGCGCGTGAGACATCCCGCAATCCCCCCTGGTGTTCGAAATGGCCCGCAAAATGTGTGAAGATCTCATTGAGGCTCGCATCCGGGTTGCCCACCCGTTCACGCAGCTGTGCCAGCGTGCCGAGCGCCGCCACCCGCCCCCGGCTCATGATGGCAATCCGGCCGCACAGCGACTCCGCCTCCTCCATGTAGTGGGTGGTGAGAAAGACCGTCATGCCGTGCTCCTGCCGCAGCCGCTCGATGTGTTCCCAGACCCCCTGGCGGGCGACGGGATCGAGCCCGACCGTCGGCTCGTCCAGGAACAGCACCCGCGGCCGATGCAGCACCGCCTGCCCGATCTCGAGCCTGCGCACCATCCCGCCGGAGTAGGTCCGCACGGGCCGGTGGGCCGCATCCTCCAGGCCGAGCATGGCGAGCACCTCCTCAATGCGCCGGCGCCGCACGGCCGGACGCAACCCCTGGAGTCGCGCGCAGATGAGCAGATTCTCGTACCCGGTCAACGCCCCGTCGACGGAGAGCATCTGCGGCACATACCCGATGGCCGAACGCACCCGCTGCGGTTGCTCCGACACATCGTATCCCGCCACCCGTGCGCGGCCCGCGTCCGGGCGCAACAGGGTCGTCAGCATCTTGATGGTGGTCGACTTGCCCGCCCCGTTCGGTCCGAGCAATCCGAAACACTCTCCCGGCGCCGCGCGAAACGACACCCCGTCCACCGCCGTGAAATCGCCGAAGCGCTTGGTGAGGCCCTCAACCACCACCGCGTCCTCCGCCATCCCCCGCTCCGGTTCGCTCACCCTCATCCCTCCCCGCGCCCTGTTCCCCATCCGGCCCTCCCGACACCGCCTCGCCCGATCCGATGGTGTCACGCTCGGCCGGGATGGCCTGGGCCAGCTTGTGAAACAGCGTCACCAGCTGGGTGCGTTCCGCCTCACTCAGCCCCTCGAAGGGACGTCGCAGGCGGGCCAGCCAGGTGGCCTCGACGTCTTGGATCACGCGCTGGCCTTCCGGGGTCAGATCCACCGTTCGCACGCGCGAGTCCTCGCGGCCGACCCTCCGCACAATCCACCCCATCTTCTCCAGGCGGTCGAGCATCTGGGACATCGTGCTCGGGCGGACATCCAGTTTTTCCGCCAGTTGCCCGATGGGACACCCCGGCCGTTTGCGCAGGGTGCGCAGGATCATCCACTGCACGCGGGTGATCTGCAGATCCCCCTGCCGCAGCGATCCGGCCCGCAGCGCGCGGTTCACCTTCTGCAGATCCTCAAAGAGGACTTCCAGCGACATCTCCCCCGCCATCGGTTCACCCCACTCGACTATATCGTATAGCGAAACGAAATAAGCGGCAAGCCCTCGGATGGACGGCAGGGCCATCCGAGGGTCACCGCGCCACTTTTCGCATCTGCGTCGAAATCACCTGGTTTGTCTTCGGGTTGAACGTGATGGTCACGTACACCCCGAACTCCTGCTTGCCCTGGCGCAACCACAGTTTGAAGGTCTCCTGCGCCCGGGTGGCCGACAGGTTCCGGCGTCCCACGTGCAGGTAGTCGACGATAGCCGCCTGCGGATAGCGCCGTTGAACCAGCGCCATCGCCATTTTGCCCCATCGGGCGTAGGCGGGCTCGGGCTTCGTGTAGGGCCCCTGCGCCGGGCGCGCCGGGATGTGCCGCGTCGAAATGAGGGCCGGCGGCGCGGATGGGTCGAGATCCGGTCCGCTCACGCCGAGCCCCGCCGCGCCCAACGCCACCGCCGCCAGCCAACCCTTCATTCGCTTGTGCCACCGCGCACTGCGTGTGGGCATCTCGCGTCACCTCCGAGGGCCTCGTTTGCGCGTAGTATGCCCCCCGGAGGTCGGTTCGATCCCCGGCCCGCACGGCGCCCGCCTCAGCGGGCGCCCAGCTCCTGCAGCAGCAGGCAGTACGCGTACTGGATGCGCTCAAAATTGCGGATGCGCACAAACTCGTTCGGCGCATGGGCGCGTTCCATACCGCCCGAGGCGCCCAGCGTGATGGTGTCCACGCCGAGCAGGCGCTTCATCATGCCCGTCACCGGCACCGTCCCGCCGCCGCGCACCCGCGCCGGCCACTTGGCCGACACCGACGCGACCGCCTTCTCCAAGGCCGCGAGCCCCGGATGATCCGCCGGCAACAGGTACGGATCCGCGTCGCCCGGGAATGTCTCCACCGAGACCTCCACCTGCCTGGGCGCGACCTTGTGAATGTGTTCGATCACGCACCGCGCCACCCGCTCCGGGTCCTGATCCGGAACCAGGCGGCAGGTGATCTTCGCGTGCGCCTCGCACGGGATGACGGTCTTCGTCCCCGCGCCCTGATAGCCGCCCCACAGTCCGTTGACCTCGAGCGTCGGGCGCGCCACGTTGCGCTCCTGCGGCGTGTACTCCGGTTCCCCGAAGAAATCCCGGATGCCGATGGCGCTCTTGTACCCCTCGGCGTCGAACGGGGTTTTGGCGATCTCGGCGCGCTCCGCCTCCGTCAACGGCCGCACATCATCGTAGAATCCCTCCACCAGGATGCGGCCTTCCTCGTCTCGCATCGAGGCCAGGATCTGCACCAGCGCATGCAGCGCGTTGTGCACCATGCCCCCGGCCCCGCCGGAGTGCAGGTCGGTGTTCGCGCTGCGCACCGTGACCTCCAGGGCCGTCAGGCCGCGGCGGCCGACGTTGACGACCGGATCGTCCTCCGAACCGACGCCGCCATCGGCACAGACGACCATGTCGCACGCCAGCAGGTCCCGGTGCGTTTC